>VEOY01000010.1 GCA_012026685.1 Nitrospirota bacterium | reverse complement strand
TGCCAAAGGGAGGAATTGGTTTTCCCCTCTTTGGACAAGAGGGGCCTGGGGAGAGTTTCTCAATGTAAATCTTATTTCGAGACTGTTAATAAGTCATCCGGTGTTCACCGAATGCACATTTCCTGCAGCCGTCACCGCTGATGCCTTTGCACAACCCTGAGATGCCGTGATGGCAGAGGGCAAAGTCGTATTTTAGCGGATCTTTCGGATCGAAGCGCTTGAGCGATTCCGTGATCTCGACCGCGGTCTTCCATTCCGCTGATCTTCTTCCGGTAAATCCGAGACACTGTGAGATCTTCATGATATGCGTGTCGAGAGGGATCACCAGCTTGCTCTTGGGTATGCCTTTCCAGATGCCGAGGTCGATATCCCTGTCCCTGACCATCCAGCGGAGAAAAAGGTTCTGCCGTTTGCAGGTGCTGCCACCGGCCGGAGAGGGGAAAAACTGCATAAGCCCTGCAGGTCTTACGTTTTGGCCGTAGACTTTCGCGGTGTTTATGGAAAGAAACCCGTTGACCATACCGGAAAGTGCGTTGCCGATATTCTCGTCTTCATCCCGGTAGTTCTTCATGAAGGCCCCTCCAAGCGAACCCTCTTTTCTGAGCACAGCATGCAATATGTAGATAAGACAGAGGATGTCTTCATTCCGGTTGAACCGGTACCCGATCCCATGAAACAAGCGTGCGTGCTTGCTGAGGCTGAACTGTTGAAGGAAATCAGCGGGGTTCTTTCCCATGGCCGAGAGAATTTTTTCGACAACAGGCTTGAAGAGGCCGACCTTCCCATAAGCAAAACTGGAAGCGAGGAATCCGGCGACCTCCATGTCGCGAGGATGCCGATACCGATGAGGGATCTCTATGGGGTCATGCCGGAGGCGTTTCTGAAAATCATATTCCCTATAAAATCTGTTGAGTGTGCTCCTCAGCTCTGACATGAAAGGCTACATGCTTACTTTTGTCAGCACGCCGTGCAGCTTCTTGGGGGGAAGCTTGTAGAAATTGATGAACGGCGGCGTGTTCCTCTTGATGAAATGGAAAAGTTTCCAGACGGGATTGACCGTGCTGATGTCTTCAAGGCCATAGAACACTGCCCGTTCTTCGATATTGGCCTCTCTCAGTATTTCTTCCACATCCACCATTTCCATATAGCCCATCTGCACCTCGAATACCCTGAGCCCGTCCGACAGATCCGGCTTAAAGAAGCCGGTGACGCCAAAGGGGTCATCACGTTTGATAATAGATACAAGGATATTATCCTCGTACAGGATGCCGTGATAAAACATGGTCTGGATGATATAGAACGGGATCTCCTTGACGTCCTTGATCAGGAAGAGCGCAGTGCCCCCCGCCTTGGGAGAGGACGCATAGACCCTACTGAACTTATGCAGGAAATCTTCCAAAGGCATGAATTCCATCATCTTGTAGAGCCGCTTCTGCCCTTCCTTATAAAGGATTATCATACCGAGAGGGATGGAGGCAAGAATGAGCGACCAGTATCCGCCATGTGGTATCTTGTAGAAGTTCGAGCTCAGGTATGTCATATCAACCAAGGTGACAAGAAGAGAAATGACCGAGAAAAGCGGCTTCTGCTTCATGGCGAATATCCAGGTCATCATGATGCCGGTAAGTGTCATGGTGCCGGTGACTGCCAGGCCATATGCGGCGGCAAGCCTGCTCGATTCCTGGAATTCGATCATGATGAAGATGACCGAAATGAGCATGAACCAGTTCACCGAACCGAGATATATTTGTGACCTGCGTTCTGCTGATGTATAGTCGACTTTGAACATCGGCATGATCCGTGTCGTTATTCCCTGGTATACGATCGAGAACATGCCGCTGATCATGGCTTGTGAGGCAATGATCGTGGCCAGTATGCTCAGGAGGAGGAAAGGCACGTAGAAAGGTCTGAAGGCATGAAATGTCATTTCGAAGAGGATGTTCTTTGCCTCAGGGTGTTTGAGCAGATACGCACCCTGGCCGAGATAGTTCAGCACGAGAGCCATGAATACGAATACCCATGCCTGCCGTATCGACTTGCCGCCGAGGTGGCCCATGTCGGCATAGAGGGCTTCGCCCCCCGTTGCGCAGAGGATGACCTCTCCAAGAGCTATGAACCCCTTGAACTGATTGTCCAGGAGAAATTTCAATCCCCAATACGGGTTCAGCGCCTGCAGAACGACCGGCGATTCAATAATATAGAATACGCCGAATATGGCAAGTGCCGAGAACCATACAATCATGAGGGGGCCGAACGCGCCTGCGACCTTATCGGTCCCCTTGCTCTGGATCGCAAAAAGACCAATGGCGATTAAAGCCGAGATCAGCACGATCGAGCCTTTGGAAAGTCCTTCCAGACCGGGAATGAGCAAGGATCCTTCGACTGCGCTGAGGATACTGATCGCGGGTGTTATGACACCGTCGCCGATGAGAAGGGATACGCCGATGATGGCAAGCATTGTCACAAAGCCGTACATCTTTGGAGACTTGAGACTTGACAGGAGGATCTCTTTCAGAACGATTGTGCCGCCTTCTCCTCGTCTGCTGAGGTTCATCGCGATCCATGCATATTGGACCGTTACCAGAGTGATCAGCGTCCAGACAATGAGAGAGAGGACGCCGAGGATATTTTCCTGAGACGGCGGCTGGAAAAGAAGGAATACTACGGTGAGTGTATAGATCGGACTCGTACCGATATCGCCGAAGACAAGGCCAAGCGAATGGATGATCCCTTTTACGGGAGAGGATTTTTCTGTCATGATATATCAGGCAGGCTGGAAAGCCCCGGTACGTCTGGAATTATTTTTCATAATATATTGTCCTTTCAAAAGTCTGCGAGGTTAGCTGACGGGCTCGGGCTTGAAAGTGCCCTATCATTAATGGAATACGCCCCAACTGCCTGGTTCCCCCGCATTCCGGAGACCGGGATTTCGACTTGATTTTCAATATATTCCCGGGAAGGATTTTTGTCAAGCAGGCGCGGACACCCTGAGGGCTCTCTGTCTGCAGACCGGTCAAAGCCCGAAGACAATCTCCCGCTCCTCAAGATCTACTTTGTCCACCCTGACGGTGATGTCCTGTCCGATCCGGAACGAACGGGTCGTATGCCTTCCATAGAACCTCATGGTCCTGTCATTGTACTGGTAGAAGTCATCGGTCATATAGGAGACATGGAGGAACCCTTCAACGTACCAGTTGTTCAGCCGTATTTTCATGCCGTAGGGAGATATGCCGACGATCTTCCCCTCGAATGAATCGCCCACCTTGTCTTTCATGAACCATGCCCTCAGCGCGCGGATAACGGTGTTCTCCGCATCATCGGCGAGCCTTTCCCTGCGGGATGAGCTGAAGGCTATGTCAGGGAGTATGGTCTCAAGCTCCTTTCTGCGCTGGTCCGAGATCACCTTTTTTGTCAGGATCTCGCGCAGGATCCTGTGCACGACGAGGTCAGGGTAGCGCCTGATCGGAGATGTAAAATGGGTGTATGACTCCGAGGCGAGGCCGAAATGGCCGACATTGGAGGCTGAATATCTGGCCTGTTTGAGGCTCCTCAGGACGATATAATTGATGACCTCTTCATGGGCTGTGTCCTTGATGGATCTCAGGAGGTCAGCAAAACCCTTTGCTGTCAATTTTTTCCCCCCTGTTCTCGCAAACTGCCTGACGACTCTCAGCACACCCTCAAGCTTCATGGGATCGGGTTCCTCATGGATCCGGTAAATGCAGGGAACGCCCAGGTTTTCGATATGTTCCGCGACCGCCTCGTTCGCGGCGATCATGAACTCCTCGATGATCATGTGAGCAAAGTTCCGCTCCGATTTGATTATCGCCTCAGGGTTTCCCTGAAGATCGAGCAGCACCTCGGGTTCCGGAAGGTCAAAGTCAAGGCTGCCCCGTTCGAACCGTCGTGATCTCAGAATAGTGCAGAGATCAGACATGAGCATGAAATCATTTGTCAGATAGTCGTATTTCGTCCGCTCCTGCTCGTCATGGTCAACCAGTATCTTCCTCACGGAGGTATAGGTCATCCGCTCGTCGCTCCTGATAAGGCTGGGATAGAACCGGGAAGTCAGTCTTTTGCCGGACCGGTCAAACTCCATTTCGACAGTGAAGGCGTTGCGGTCTACCTTGGGTCTGAGACTGCAGAGGTCCTCCGAGAGTTCCCGGGGGAGCATGGGGATGACCCTGTCAGGAAAATATACGCTCGTCCCGCGCTCTCTGGCTTCGAGGTCAAGGGGCGTTCCCCACGGGACATAGAAACCGACATCCGCAATATGCACCCACAGCCTGAAGCTGTTGCCGGAGCGCTCTACAGATACTGCGTCGTCAAAATCCTTTGCCCGTTCCCCGTCGATCGTGACGGTCGGAAGGTCCCTCATGTCCTTGCGTCTGTCACGGCGCTCTTCGCTGCCCGATCGCGCGTACAGGAATTTTGCCGCGTCAACGGCGGCCTTCGGAAACCGTCTCGGCAGGCTGAACTCATCTATGATCAACTCTATCTCTGCGGCAGGGTCCTGGGGTCTTTCTACGATCCTGACGATCCTGGCTGCAGGGGGCCGTTTGTCCGTGGGAAAAGATATGATCTCGGCAATGACCATGTCGTTATTCTTTGCGCCGCCCCTGTCGTCGGGGGCAACGTACAGATCGAACGGGACCGATCTGTCTTTCGGTTTCACAAAGGCCCCTGCTTTTGTAATGTCAAACGTGCCGAGCACTTTTGCGAAGGACCTCTCAAGTATCCTGATGATCCGGGCCTCCCGTTTCTTCCCGTTCTCCACCCGTACCATGACCCGGTCGCCCTTCATGGCCCCCTGCGTTGCCTTGGGGGGGATGAAGAAGTCACGCTCGCCCGGTTTTTCCGGGACAACGAAGCCGTAGCCGTCGCGGTGAGCCTCAAAGTATCCGGTGACCATGTTCATTTCTTCGGCAGGGCCGTACATGCCCTTCCGGTTCAGGACGATCTCTCCGTCACCAAGCATCTCCCTGAGCAGCCGCTTCAAGGCCCGCGTCTCAGGCTTGCTCAGCTCCATGAGGCGGGCTATATCCTTAAAATGCAGAGGGCGGGAGGTCTTGTCCCTGAAGAACGCTGATATGGTTTCTTTGGTCAGCATCGTTCACCGTATCAATAAAGCAGGGCCGAATGTCTCAGAAACCCTATGAATCGACAATATTTCTTTAGCGGCACATGCACCTTTGCTCATGCACGTTCTCAAGTTTATTCGCATGTTGTTGGGTATTATCAGGCTGGCAGTTTTCAAGATGTCGTCATAGAGTTTCTTCGACACCCAGCCCTGCTTTTCCATGAGAGGCAGGCTGGCTTGCGATTGATGATATGGTTGACGCTGCTCACACTGTTCCCCCGGCCATTCACGCATGGCAGTGAGAGGGGAAAAGGGCGAACTGATCAAATGCATAGGCGCTTTTGAGCCCGGAGACGGCAGGTGACCCGAAAGACTGTTCGCAGCGATACTGAAGAGCATCGGAAGTTGCCCTTGTATACCCAGGCGGTAGTGCAGATACGAGAAACTCTCGCTATCATTATACAATGCCAGGGGAAATTTCATCGCCTTGAACGGTCTTGAGAGGCATCTGCCGTCTCCCTCCACGGAGTTGCCGGGTTATTTCTTTGCCCAGTTGCCGCTGTCGTCCTGTATCCACCAGCCTTTTTTCGCTGAGTCGCGGCGTATGGCGGCGAACTGCTTGGTTGCCTGCGGCTTCACCTGGTTGATATTGTCAGGAGTTTCCGGCTGCCTGTTGATCCTGATGATCGCCTTTGTCATACCGTTGATGACGGTCCTGCGGTTGTTGTTTTCAGCATCGACGATCGTTTTGTCCGCCGGAGATAAGCCTTTTTCGCGCTCGACGAGCAGTCCGTTGCTGGACTCGCCTACAGCCCCGCTGTCCCTGAGCCTGTCCGTGTCCGCGATGCGCGCTCCCATCTCCTTATACGCATTCACCACATCAGGCATTTTCTTGACCGCTTCGGCGATCTTGTCGGAGAGTCCTGGTTCCTGTGCATAGGCAGACCTTACAAACTCGAACCGTATCGAACTTTCCGGTTTCCCTTCGGGTTTCTGCGCGTCAGGCTTCGCGCCCGTGTCCATAAGCTCCTTTTCGAGGGCTTTGTACGCTTCCTTAACGTCCTTCTCAGGGAAATAGATGTTGACCGTGATCACCGCACATGATGCGATGATCAGCGATAATGCGAAGAGCACAAACGTGAATCGTCTTTTCATAAGGTCATCCTCCTTGCTATTGTTTTTTCGCCCTTTGTGCAGCCTCTGCGATCGTCCACATGAGATGATCGATCGCTATCCTGTTGTTCAGCGGAGCCACCTTGACCGAGAGGTCTGTGATTCCCAGTAAATTCCTGTTCGATATCTCGAGGTCCCTGAAGATCAGGAAGCCATTCTGGATATAGATGTTCATGATGCCTTTGTTGAAGCGTCGTTCACCCAGATAGGCACGCACCTGTGGTCCTCCTATCTTTTCAAGGAACTCCCTGCTGATCCTCGCGGTTTCTTCCCGGTCGCCGTATGTCCAGAAATCCGCCTTACCTATGATCTTTGCGAGACCGGCCCCCGAACCTCTGATCGCAGCGATGCCATTCACCTTTCCCGAGATATAACCCTTTATGGGAACAATATCTTCGCACAACTGTGTAAGACTCACGGCGTCAACGATCAGTCCGGCCTGATAGGTGAGTCCGGGGGAAAGGTCGATAAATGCCGCACCGGCCAGTCTTCCTCCGAACATCTTAGCACTAAAACTGCCGATGTTCAAAGTCCTGCCCTTCTGTTCCAGGCGGAGAGAGATATCCTGAAGCAGCCTGAATCCGTACCGCAGGGAACCAATGCTGATCTCGCTGCCGCTGAAGCGGGCCTGCTCCGCATAACGCTTTTTCATTTCTTCGAAATCGGCCCGTTCGACCGAAGGCAATGCAGCCGGCTTTTCCTGCACCGCGGCCGAATTATAGTGGACCGGGAGAGTCCCGGAAACAGGCCCTGCTGCATACTCGTTATTTTCACCTTCTATCGTGATATCCCTGAAAAGAACTGCACCTTCAGCGGTCATGGTACGGTTTCCATATGCGGCGGTCAGCTGCAGGCCGATGCTTCCCCCAAGTCCCGCGTACAGGAGGGTGTCCGGGAACATATCCCAGAAGGCCGTTCGTATCTCATTCAGGTTCGTTTCGGGGACAGCGATGTTCAGACGCAGGGACCGGTCGCTGCCGCCGAAACGGCTGATAGTGCCGGACAGGGATGTGGAGAGACTGCCTATTATCGAGGTTGCCCTGACGTCAAGGTCTTTTTCCCTGAAAACCGCATCAGCATTGATGAGCGCGTCCTTGATAATGTTTCTGTTTTCACTGTTCATGACCGAGATGTTCTTCGCTCTCAGCGAGGCCGTTCCTGTGATGCTTTCTGCGGAAGCCGCTGTCCCGGAGAAACTGAAGTGACCCAGCTCTCCTGCAGCACGGTACGGAGAGGTGCCAAGTGATCTGAGCGCCCCCGATGCCTGTCCAAGGTCGAGATGGTCAGCTGATATGTCCGCACGCAACGGGAAGGGGCCGTTTTGCATTGTCCCCTTTGCCGAAAGGTTCGTCGTTCCGCCGAGGACATGCGCGGCGGGAATGTCGATAGTGAATGCATTGCCGTCAAAACCGGCTTTGCCTGAGACAACCCCCGCAGGTGCATCATGGAATGATGCTTTCTTAAGGGAAAACGTGAT
>VEOY01000155.1 GCA_012026685.1 Nitrospirota bacterium | reverse complement strand
GGAGGGTATCTTGCGCTGACCAGGGGCATACCTTCCATCGACGAGCTCAAGCACTATCACGCGGTCCCCGGGACAAAGATCTTTGCCGATGATGATACGCTCATCGGGGAGCTGAAAGCGGAAAAGGGGATCTTTCTTCCGTTCAACAGAATCCCGAAACATATGACCCAGGCGCTTATCGCGGTCGAGGACTCGCGCTTTTTCAAGCATAAGGGGATCGATTATATCGCCATTGCGCGTGCCGTCATAAAGGATATCATCCACGTGAGCCTGAAAGAAGGCGGCAGCACGCTCACGCAGCAGCTTGCCAAGGTGGTCTTCCTGACCCCGGAGAAGACACTGACGCGGAAGCTGAAGGAAGCCGCGTTGGCGATCAAGATCGAAAAGAGCCTCACCAAACAGGAAATCCTCGAACTTTACCTGAACAAGGTGTATTTCGGCCACGGCGCCTATGGTGTCGAGATGGCTGCCAGGACATACTTCGGAAAATCGGCGCACCAGTTGTCCCTTGCCGAGGCGTCGCTGATCGCGGGGCTGGTCAAAGCGCCCGGCACCTACTCTCCGTTCAATGACCTCTCCCGCGCAAAGGAACGGCAGAATATTGTGCTCAGCCGCATGGAGGACGAGGGGTATATCACCGGGAAGGAACGGGAAACCGCCTATGCCCAACCCCTGTATCTGTCGAGCCTGAGAAAGGGCGCCGAGGCCAACGGCTATTTTACTGAGCACATCAGAAAGTATGCAGAAGATACCTACGGCGAAGAGATGGTGTACAAGTCCGGTCTGAAGATCTACACAACGCTCAACCGGTCAATGCAGTTGTCTGCCGTAAACGCCGTACAGACCGGCCTTCGGGAGGTCGACAAACGAAGAGGGTGGCGGGGTGCCGTCGAACACAAGAAGGATGTGGACATAGACAGGGAGTTGAAGGCGCGCGATGTGTCAGCAGCTGTCGTGAACAATCCCGGCGACCTGTATGCCGGCCTGGTGCTCAGGGTGACCCCGCAGGAAGCGACCGTAAAGACTCGAGGGATGATCGGCAGGCTGTCTGTCAAGGATGCGCTCTGGGCATCAAAGGTGCTGAACAGATCAGGCAGCACAAAAATGCTGAAGAATTTCGGCCTCACCCAGATCCTGGAGCCCGGTGATGTCATAAGGGTAAGCATAAAGAGCATACAGAACAAGAACGTCGCCCTCGCCCTCGAACAGGAGCCAGAGTTGGAAGGCGCCCTTATTGCGATCGAACCCTATACCGGCTTTGTCCGCGCAATGGTCGGCGGTTATGACTTCTCAAGGAGCGACTACAACCGCGCCATCATGGCAAAGCGTCAACCCGGTTCTTCCTTCAAGCCGATCATCTACGCCGCTGCCCTTGACCACGGTTTTACGCCGGCGAGCCTGATCGTTGACGAGCCGGTCACCTATAACGGCGGGCCCAAGGGCGAATGGAAGCCCGAAAATTATGACCATAAATATTACGGCCCGACCCGTCTGAGGGAGGCACTCACGTATTCCCGCAATGTCGTGACCGTAAGGCTCGTCGATGCCATGGGCATAGACAGTCTCCTGAACTTTGCGCGGACCGTGGGGATCACAGAGGAGATGCCGCGAAACCTGAGCATAGCTCTCGGATCATTCAGCGTAACGCCGCTCCAGATGGCTTCGGTATACAGCGTATTTGCCAGCAGCGGCATGAAATCAAAACCCATCACCATAAAATATATAACCGACAGCAAAGGCAGGGTCCTCGAGACGCACGAGCCTGAGCCCGAGCAGGTCATCAGCCCCCAGACGGCGTTCCTCATCACTTCCATGATGGAGGATGTTGTCCGGTACGGCACGGGATGGCGGGCAAAGGCACTGGGCAGGCCGGTCGCTGCAAAGACCGGGACGACCAATGACTACAAGGACGCCTGGTTCGTCGGCTATACGACCAATCTTGTGGCCTCTGTCTGGGTCGGCTTTGACAACGCAAGGACGCTCGGCGCACAGGAGACCGGAGGAAAGGCTGCAGCCCCGATATGGACCTCGTTCATGAGCAGCGCGGTGAGGGAAGAGCCCGAAGGGTTCGCCCCGCCGGAGGGAATCGTGAGCATGCTCATCGATCCCAAGACCGGACTTCTTTCCCATGGCGACGGCATCAAAGAGTACTTCAAGGAAGGCACGCAGCCGAAGCAGTTCACCACTGCGCCGTCGATCTGGGAGATCAGGGACCCGTCACAATTCAATTTTGACTGAGGAGGGACCATGATGAGAAGATGGCTCGTTCTGCAGGTCGTTGCAGCGCTGCTGGTTGCAGCGGCATCCGTCGCCGCCGCAGATTATGCTGCCGGAGTATCGCTCTACAAGAAACAGCGCTATGCTGAGTGTATCCAGGAACTGCAGCGGTATACCGAAAAGACCCCTGACCCCCGCGCATATTACCTCATGGGGTATGCGAGCTATAAACGCAGGGATTTTTCAGGTGCCCGGGAGAATTTCAGAAAGGCGTACCTCATAGACCCGGATTTCAAACCGTCTTCTCTGGGGATAAAGAGATAAAGAAGCGGCTGCGGCTATTTTTTCGAAGGACCCTTTTTGGAAATATAGACGACGCAGTCCTCGCAGATCCTTCCGGACTCTGTGTTGCATATCATCCTGTTGAGTTCCCAGCAGGGTTTGTTCTTGTCGATGTAGGCAGAGCACTTGCCTTTGCGTTCCGCGGGGCAGTTCGTGATCTCCCAGCAGGGAGCATAATCAAGCAGCTTCTTGATGCCTTCGATGCTTATCTTCTTGTTATGGATCAGGTCCCTCAGGCACCGGAGCCACTTGATGTCATTTTCTGAATAGAAACGGTTCTTGTTCCTGCGCGCGGGTTTGATGAGGCCGTGCTTTTCGTACAGCCTAAGGGTCTGGTCCGTTGTCCCTATCAGTTCGGCAACAATACCGATAGGATAGAGCGGCAGGTTCTGCTTTTCTTCTTCGCTCAGGTCTTTCTTCATTTTCTCTTTCGCCATTTTTCTGTTTTTGCTGCAGGCACAAAAGCTTTGCTGCTAATCACAGTTATTAATACACTTTTAAAATAAAAAATGCAAGTTCTTTGGATTTTTTGCATTTATTGTCATTTTTTATAGTCCTATAATACGGGGCCTAAATCCTTGACTTCCCGCAATTTCCTTAGGTAATATTACGCTAATTTTCCCCAAAGGAGACGGACCGTATGCATGAAGAAAAACTGTTGATGGACTTCCTAGGGATACCGAGCAGCGTTGTCCCTCATTATGTATCATATGCTTTTCTTGCATCGCTGCTTCTTATCGGGACAGCCCTTATGGTGAGAAAGAGCCTGCAGCTCGTTCCGACCGGCGTCCAGAACTTCATGGAGACGGTCGCGGAAGGCATCCTGAACCTTTGCGAGGAGAATATCGGGCATCACTGGGCAAAACATTTCTTTCCTCTGATAGGCACCATTGCCCTTTATGTTGCTGTCTGCAATTTCATGGGACTCATCCCCGGATTCTTTTCGCCCACCAGCAATATCAACAATAACATTGCGCTCGCAGTACCTGTCTTTCTGGCCACGCACATCTACGGTGTCCGGGTCCACGGATTCGGTTACCTGAAGCACTTCCTTGGCCCTATCCGGTCAATGGCCGCACTGCCGCTTATGATCCTTATTTTTCTCATTGAGCTTATCGGCCATCTGGTCAGGCCTGTTACCCTCTCGGTCAGGCTTTTCGGGAACATGGTCGCAAAGCATATCATTCTGCTCGTTCTTGCATCACTTTCTCCGTGGATCATTCCGACGGCGATCCTTGCGCTCGGAACGCTCGTCAGCCTTATCCAGGCATTCGTTTTTACCCTGCTCGCAACCTTGTATCTCGCTGGTGCTGTTGAAGAGGCACATTAATAAAAGTTCTGAGGAAAGGAGGAAAACACGACATGAAAAAAATTCTTTCTCTCGCACTGCTGGCATGTGCAGTCATCTGCCTGCTTGCTCCGGTGATGGTCTTCGCTGAGGAGGCTGCTGCCAAGGCAGAGGGCGGATCCGGCAGCGGCATCGCCGCTCTTGCAGCGGGCATCGCTATCGGCGTTGCCGCATTCGGCACGGGCATTGGCCAGGGTATGGGTCTGAAAGGTGCCACCGAGGGTATCGCAAGAAACCCGGGCGCCTCCGGAAAGATCACGACGACCCTGATCATCGGTCTCGCCATGATCGAGTCCCTTGCGATCTACGCTCTGCTGGTTTCACTCGGTATTCTGATCAACCAGAAGATGTTCTTCTAAGAACTAACGCTTCAAACGACAAAGGCCGTGTTCATCACGGCCTTTGTCGTTATGCGGATCAGTGGCACACCGGTATTCGATGTCCTACGCACTCCTGTCGTGATTCAGCTTTTCATACATCCGTGCATTCTCTATGGCTATGCCGCACTGCTCGGCCAGGGCCACCGTGAAATCTATCTCATCCTGGCTGAAGGTCCTGTGCACGTTCGTGAGGAGCCTCAGCACCCCGATGACCTTGCCGTGCGCAGTGATCGGCAGGGTCAGGACGCTCTTTATCCCTTCCTGCTCGGTCTCCTTCTTATACGTTATCCTCTCGTCGGTCATCACATCATATATAGCAACCGGTTTTTCGTTCAGCGCCTCCCGGATGTTCTCTTCCTCGTCGACCGGTCCCCTGCCCAGATAGCGTTCGGACAGCCCGTGCGCGGCCACAAGCTTCAGCCTCTCCCCTGAATCATCAAGAAGCCGTATCGTGGCCGCCTTGAGCCGCATGACCGCGGGGATCATCCTGACGATCATATCAAGGACCTCATGCACATTGAGCGTCGAGCTGATCGTCTTGGTGACCGCCTGGAAGATATCGAGATATTCCCGTTCCCTTGAGACAATGCGCTCAAAATGCCGGGCATTCATGATCGCAATAGCCGCCTGCTCCGCGATGGCAGCCAGAAACTTCAGGTCTTCGTCCGTATACGCGACCGGTTCCCCCGTATACATCCTGAGCAGGCCGATCACCTCCTCCTTGACCCGCAAAGGGATCGACAGGATGGTCCGTATTCCCTCTTTCTCCGCCTCCTTGCGGTACTTTGCGGACTTGTCCTCCGTAATATCATAGATAGAGACCGGCTTCCCGGCAAGCGCGTCGTCCACGGAACGGTCGTACTCAACCGGCCCCTTGTTCACATAGCTTTCGCTCAGCCCGCAGGACGCAGCGATCTCGAGCTGGTTCTTCTCCTTGTTCAGAAGCCGCACGAGACTCGCCTTCATGTTCATGACCTTGACGACATTCGTCACGATCAGGTCCAGGACCTCAGCCAGAGAAAGGCTTGTACTGATCGCCTTGCAGACGTTCTGATAGCTTTCGAGATAGATCCGTTTGGAAAATATCTTCTCCGCGCAGACCGGGCACATGGAATGGGTAAAATCGCCGAACCCCTGTCCGCCGAGATACGTTTCCAGCTGCTCCCAGGTATCATCATCGAGCCGGATCATCTTGCACCATCCGCAGATCGGGATGAGCCGTTCGAGCTTCTCTGTCCTGAGCTGGAACGGCCTGAGGCCCTTGAAGCCGGCGGTCTCCCTGAAGACAAGAATAGTGCCCTCAAAGGTATTATCCCGGTGAAGGGGGGAGATGTTCGCCTCAACAAGGATCTTTCTCCCGTCCCCTAAGGTCAGAAAAAGATTCCTCTGCAGGGATCGGCGTACACCATCCCGCGATGCCAGAGAATCGCAGAAAGCATTGCCCTCTTCGTCTTCTACCCTCAGGGAATGCTCATGGCACGTCTTTCCTATCACCTTGTCCGGTGCAAGGCCGGTCATGGCAACAGCACCCCGGTTCCAGTATCGTATCCTGCCATCCGGCGAAACAAGACAGACGCCGTCTGCGATATTCTCAAGGATCCGGTGATAGAGTTTCAGTTTATTGTCGAACATGGTCTCAATGTGGTTGAAGTATTTTTCGTACAAAGAAATCCAAAAAGCATTATAATTATACATCAGATTCCCAATTCTTCAGGCAGGAAATGTTACTAATCACTGATCTCGGCAAAATAAACGAGCGGTTCACGAACAGTGTCGTCACCCTCGGGAACTTTGACGGCCTCCATCTTGGCCACCAGGAACTGGTGCGCATGGTCATCAGGCGCGCGCGGGAGATCAACGGCAAGAGCATGGTCGTCACCTTCAGACCCCACCCGCTCAAGGTGCTTGCACCGGAAAAATGTCCCCCGCTCATCAGTATCTATGAGGAAAAGATCCAGCTCTTTGAGAAGCTCGGCATCGATGTGCTCGTCAAGATCCCGTTCAGCCTGCGCTTCGCGGAAATGACGCCCCGCCAGTTCGTAAAGGAGATCCTCTGTGACACTCTCGGGGCCAGAGATATCTTTGTCGGATACAACTACCGGTTCGGGAAGGGCCGCGAAGGCACCACACGGACGCTGAAGCAGATGGGCGAGGAGTTCGGCTTCACGGTCCATGAGGTCGACCAGATCTCCCTGAACGGTGAAGTAATCAGCAGCACAAAGATCCGCCAGCTCCTGACAGGCGGAGATGTCGAGCATGCCGCAAGGCTCCTCGGAAGGCCCTACGCGATCACCGGGATCGTCATCAGGGGCGACAGCAGGGGAAAGACCCTCGGTTTTCCCACGGCCAATATTGCATCAAAGCACAGCATCATCCCTGCTGACGGGGTCTACGCTGTTAAACTCTTCGTGCGGGACCGATGCCTTGACGGCATTGTCAATATCGGCGTCCGGCCGACCTTTGACACCCATTCGCTTGCCATCGAGGCGCATGTATTCGACTTCAATGAGGACCTTTACGGTGAGGAGATAACGCTCTTTTTCATACGAAAGATAAGAGAAGAGAAGAAGTTCGCTACCGCTGAGGCCCTGATAGATCAGATAACAAAAGATATCAGCGCCGCGAAGGAGATCCTTGCGGAAAGCCCCGAGTGCGTTGACCTGGGGATCTGACGGTCAGTAGACGTAAAGAACAGACATCCGCGAAAACTCACGCGGGTTGTTCGTTGCCTGTGCCTGCACCTCAAGCCGGTAAAGATATGGGTTATGGGGCGGACTGACCAGGCCGCTGTTCGAGGCGACCACGCCTGCGCCGCCAAGTTCGCCGCTTATGACGAGGCCGCCGACATCCGAATTGCCCTGCACCGTATCAACCACCTTGGCAAAGACGGTATAGCTGACCGGCTGCAGGCCCGGCAGGGTATACTGCATGTCAGGGTTCACCATTGGATCGAGGGATACCTGAATACCCGCAGCCGCATGCTCGTCAACCCCTGCAGGCCAGCTTGCTGTCGGGTTGCATATCTTGTCGCACCGGTTGGAAGCCGCACCGGTCATGAGGTCGATATTGTCGTTGAAAACATAGGGATCATTGCAGTTGCAGCCTGAGGTGAAGGCAAGCCCGGGGAGTGCCGCGATATCGAGAACACCCCTCGTTGCAAGATACGAGGTCGTCAATTCAACCCCGCCGTATCCTGCCTCCTCAGCTGTCCGGTAGAACTTTTGTGCGCCGGAAAATATTGTCCCCTGGGTCAGCATGAACAGGAGGGACGAGACCATGGCAAGCCCGATCACAGCCAGGATCAGCACCAGGACAAGCGCAATGCCTTTTTCATTTCTTATGAGATGCATTTTCATCATTACCTCAGGTTGTAAGGTTTCAGTACCATGGTATAGACCTTCCACCGGTAGTTGCGGTCAGGCAGCGTATAGGTGAGCAGTGTCCCTGCATCAGGATCCGTGACCGTAAGGTTCGCTGTAGGAAAGGTGAAGGTAGGGTCCCGCTGGCCTTCGTGCGTCACGACGTAGACCCGCACCTCCTTCAGCTGGGACCTGATATCCGCGGCAGTCGTAGCACCTGCACCGGAAAGTACCGGCCATGACCCGTCTTTCGACCAACTGTCTGTTATGCCGTCAGCATTCGAATCGCTGGCAAGCACGATCTTCATGGCTGCCACGCAGTCAAGGAGAGGATATTCAAAAAGCTGGCCGTTCCCATGGTTCACCGTTGCCTTGTAGAGAATGCCGGTCTCGGGGGCACAGTGTGTGGGCATGCCGGTTGCCGGTCTTCTCACATAATAGTCAGCCCGATTGAACGGCATCCTCGGGGTTATCGAAGCAGGTGCAAGCCCGTATAATATATAGGTCTCATAGCTGTTCAAGGTCGGATAAAAGCCGCCTGACGGGACTGCAGCCGGGTCAGGCGCAGTCGTATAAAAATTGCCGCTATTAATAAGTGTCCGCTGGTTCGCCCCCACGAGAGGTCTTACCACCGTGACCTTCTCGGTCGTAGACAGGTTCTCAGAGGTGAGCGATGCGCCGGTTGCTGTATTGGTCCAATCACTCATTACATTGACATTGACGCCGGCGACATCGGTATTGGAGACCGACGCCCATTTTCTTACCGTGTCATTCATCGCAATGTTCGTCGCCTTGAGCACAAGGACATCAGAAACATAGGTGGCGGGAAGTCCGTTCCGTGCACCTGCATTGGCAAGGCCCGTCAGGACAGCGCGGGGCGGGGCATCGGTCGCGCCTGCGTCATTGAACGCAGTCTCATCCTGCCCGGTCGTTGTCGTGTCATTCACCGCCTCATTGTAATCCGCAGTCCCGATATCATAGGGCAAGCCGTAGCCTGCCTGCTCAATGTCAGATCGCAGCATCTGGAGACCGACAACCCCTTCTATGGCTGTTTCCGCGATCTTGGACTGCTGCTTGAACTGGGTAAGCAGGCCGGTAAAGATATTGGATGCGGCCGCGATCACCAGCACGAAAATGACCATGGTGATCATCAACTCCACAAGGCTCAAACCTGTCTGTGTGCGAAGTAACTTCATCTCTGCCTCGTTGTCATGATCTGGTGCTGGAAAGGCTCACCCTGCCATTGCCACGCTGTCGTAACCGTGATCTGCTTGTTGTTGGCGTCGAGGGCCGTCACCGTCCTCGTCACAGCGAAATTCACCGCAGCGGCATTCCTGTAGTTCCGGGTGACCGTCATTGCGGGAAGGTTCAGATTTGCAGCATCGACAATATCGTCATCATTCATGTCGTCATATTCGGCGCCCCTGAGCCGGGAGATCTGCTCCGAGGCTATGGCAACCGCCTCGTCCCTGAGAAGGTTACGCATGTTGCTCTGGATCGAGACAAGCGATGCCTGTATCAATCCCATGAACACGATCAGGAGGATCGTGAGGGCGATCAGCACCTCAACAAGGCTGACGCCCTTCCTATCTAGGGCAACATTCATTACCCGCATGCGTGCCATCGCACTCCTCCATCTTTCCCATGTTGATCCTCGTCCGGGCTATTATAATACAATTGTAATCCGGATCTACTGAGGTATTCGACACGAATAGGCTGATAGTGTTCATATTGCTCATGATCCCGCGCTTGTCAAAACTGATCACCTGGTTGACCGGGGCTACCGGAGGCGAATCGCCCCAACGCAGCGGGTATTCCACGGTCTTCGGAAATGAAAACTCCGGGGTATCATCGGATATGTCGTTATCATTGGCATCAGCGCTCATGGAATAGTTCGCTGCGTTCAGTGTCATAAAGAACGTCCTCTGCCGGGTCATAGCATTGACCCGCGCGGTCATCAGGTCAGAGTAGAGGTCTTTCGTGGCCTTCTCCACCTTGTATCTGCCCATCCACCCTTCATAGGTAAAACCGAGCGCTACTGCAAGTATCCCCACGACAGCCACGACGATCATCAGTTCGATCAGTGTGAAACCTTTTTCGTTCCTCCCGCTGCCTTTCCCGCAGGGGAGCAGCAGAATTCCCTTATGCATTGATCGTCTCATATGCACCTCACTGCTTCCTTATGTGCATGATCTTGGCGAGCGGTTTCGGCGGCACCACGACGGCAAGACCCTGACCGGTAGGCGGAACGCCGTCGATCGCGCCAGTCCTTCTGCCGCCCTCCTCGGTAAAGGCTGTCTTCAGGTCGATCTCCTCGATAGCGCCCGTGGAGACCTGCAACAGGCCCTTGCCTGACAGCGCGTTACCGACGCCGCCGCCGGTCTCGTAGTTGACTGCCCAGAGATAGCTTGTACCGCCGAACTTGCAGATGTCAGCGCTCGGGGCGAATGTCGTATAGAATACCACCCCCGTTGGTGTTGCAAGCGGATCGGTGATGACCCGTTCAGAAGGCGGGCTGTCGAGCGATATATACCATCCCGGGTAAGATCGAGCGTTCAGGCACTGGATCAACTGGCTGCCGGTCATGGGCACGCCACCGCTGAGACAGGGCTGCGCCAGACAGTTCGTGAACGCCGTTCCGGTCAGGGTCTGGAGATAGGTGGCTGACAGCGGGTTCGTATCGATACAGGTCTTGTCCGTAAGTGCAGAGGTCAAGACCTGGGCCGCTGCAGGTGGATTTGCCGTGCCGTTCGTACATTCTGCATAGAACTGCGACCCACTATCAACCGTAAGCCCTGTCGGCAGGATTCCTGAACTGACATCCCTGAGGCAGAGGTCCTTTATCCCGCCGATCTTCCGCGCAGTATCGTCATCTCCCCGGTAGAAGAACCTGCCGGTCCCAAGGTAGAGCCAGGCGAGGTCCGGATACTTTGACCCTGACTTGTAATGGGCCATATGCCCAACTGCTGCGGTGATTGACCCGGTATCCTTGATAACGTGGCTCCAGGCCCAATTATTGGGGTTCAGCGCGGTATTGCCCGTTGTCGGATCGAGACCGGTCCCGTTCAGGTCCTCCCGCGTCACCAGCCTGAGTACCCCGCCGTTGGTCCAGCGTGTCGCGCTCGTGGGCGGCTGAGTCTCCGCCTTGGTATAGCCGAGATAGAGCACATCGTCCTGGTAATCGAAGTCATAGTCAATGTTCGCATTGTTCAGTGAGCCGCCAAAGGCGTAGTTGATCCGGTCAGCTGCAGGGACAGCCGCGTCAGCGGTGTTTATCGTCCGCACCAGCGAGCCGGTCTTGAGGTCGACGATAAAGAGCCGTAGGGGCTGATCAGAGTATCCCTTGAACTGGCGCGCTCCGGTATCGACCGCTCCGGTAGGTCCTGAGGCAAAGACAACATACCATTTCCCGTTCTTGCCCTTGTTCGGCACACTGTAGGTGTAGCCGGCGGGGACTTCGCGGGAATTGATCCTCATAATGGAAGGACCGGTGGTGCTGAACCCGAGCGTTGGATTCGTGAACTCCCACATCAGGGAAGGGCTTGCGGGGTCCGTGATATCGATCGCAAAGTAGGACGAATATCCCACATTGGCAATAGGTGTTTCCACATCGGTCGGGAAGGTGAAAGGATTGGCTGTGCCGAGGTTCTTGCATGCTCCTCCCAGCTTCATGCCGCCGATCAGCACCGTCTTCCAGCTCGTCACCTCCCGCGTGCAGTCCCAGTAGTTGGTGGATGTGCAGGCAGCCGGCGTGTTGACGCTGGCGTCGAAGATGAACGGTGTCAGGTCAACGTAGTAGAGATGGCAGTAACCAGGGTCCATGAGATATTTCAGGTACGGCAGAGAGTTCCTCGGTATGAATGCCCATTCCTCGCGGCCAAGGTTCGTGCCTGTAAGTGTCGCCTTCCTTGTAGTGCCGTCCTTGACAATGCCCAATGTCCCGAGCTTGAAGGCATGGAGCATGCCGTCATTGGCCCCGGTGAAGACCATGCCCTTGTTCTGGTAGGTGGATGTCTTCAGGAAGGCCGCATAGGTCCGGTCATTGTAGGACTTGTCATACTGGTTCATCGGTATCCACGAGACGATCTTCGGCGTTGAGTTGACGATGTCGCCGAGCTTCCAGATGCCGGTGACTCCCGAGTCGCTGTCCGTGACGGTCCTGTTCCGGTTGCCGCTGCCGTCGCTGTCTCCGCGGACATAATTGATGATGTTGGTCGCTGCGGTTGCGTCACCAGCCTGTATCAGTGTCCTGAAAGCTGCATCAGAGGCGAGCCCCGTCGTGAAACCGGTAAGTGTGCTGTTGTAATTCGTATAGATGGTCCTCGGGTCAGTGCTCAGCCGGGCATGGAGCTGGCTGCCTGATTCCCAAAGATACTGCAAGTCCTCAAGGTAAACAGTATTTTCCTGTGTATCAGGCGTGCCGTTGCCGTCGCTGTCGGACCACCGCAGCGCTTTGGTCCTCTGTTCTGCAGTGTCGAAGAACATGTTGACGATATAGTCCTGGTCCAGCTTCAGCTGGTTGTCAACGGTCGTGTCTTCGCGGATCGTGCTGCTGCCGAGCTTCGGGTCAAGATAATACCAGAGGTTCTGGAGCGTACCGGTCCATTCGATCTCCGTGTCGAACATGCGCCGCGGATAGAAGATCGCCTGCACGAGGTTCGCGCCGCTGCCCTCGCCCGAGGCAAGCACCGACGCAGCAGTACCTGACGACGCCCTTCTCAGGATGCTCAGGAATGCGTCCTCTATCTGTTTTTCCATCTTCTGCGGGTTGACCACAAGGAAGTAGTTGTCCGGGATGCCGTCAGACCCCGCCGCTCCGGTGGCGTTAATCTTTGTGTCCCACTCGCTCTGGAGGTCAGGAATGCCGTTGTTGTTGGTGTCGTCAAAACCGCCCCACTTGGCAGCGTACCAGAGCGGGTCCTTCATCGTCGCGCCTGACGTACCCGTAAGCGTGAAGGTCTTGGTCCAGTTCAGGGGCAGCGCTCCGATGCCCGTGCCGCCGCTCGCCGTATCAACGTCCCTTACCGGCAGATATACCCCGTCTTCATTTGAGCCCTTGATGATAAACCCCATCGCCTGCTTGATGCTCCCCGCAGCATATTCTGATGAAAGCGAGACCTTCAGTTTTGTCGGATCAGTGTCATCCGGCGCTATCTCGTATGTCACGATCGCATCCATGTCATGGTCAGCTCCCTGCTCAACGTCCTCGAAATTGATGAGGAACTTCGCATAGTTCAGGTTATTGGAGCTGTCATACGTGATCTTGTCGATGTAGAAATCAACGATCTGGTTGGTGGGGCAGAAGGCAGAGGAGGTGCAGCCGCAGAGCTGCAGCCCCTTGTCATTTGCGTTGCCGCTGCAGTCCTGGTTGATCCTGATCGTACAGCGGGATGCGCAGTTGGTGTCGAGATTTTGCGTCCCTACGGAACCGCCGACTGATTTCCCTGTCGGGATGAACTGAACCTTTCTCCCCTGAATGGTGAAGCTGATGTCCGGTACAGGAGAAGAGAGCGCAACACTGTAAGTATTGATGTTCCTCTTGCTGCACTTGCCGCCCGAAGGGCAGTCACTGTCAGCCGAACAGGTCGTTGACTGGCTGTTGGAACATACCTTCAGCTTGTCCTTGCCGTAATAGGCGACTGCCGCCGAGTAGAACGTACCCTGCTTTGTCGGCTCTTCAGGACATATGCCCCGGACAGAACTGAGGTTGCTGATCGTCTTGGATGAACAGAGAAAATCTGTTGAAGTCCCTGTCTGGCCGATGAACCTGCTCGTGCCTGCAATACCCTCTGTTGTGCCGATGGTGTCAGCCAGGGTCGAGGCATTCAGGCCGGGAAGGTCTCCGGTGACGGAATTGAAATAGCTGCCCGGCACCTGGTCAGAGTCATAGCTCGGGCTGATATCGCTGAAGGTAAGGATGAACGGCCGGGAACATGAAGGGAAGAGGCTGTAGGGAGCTATCCATGGTTTGTTGCAGTTCGCATTCGAAGGCGGACAGCCTTGCTTCGAGAGGTTGAGACCTGAATCGTCGTTCGTGGAGTACATGAAAGACTCGGTGGCAAGCGTTTTCCCGGCAAAATACCTCTCTGCCTCGTACAGGATCTCTGCAACAGGGTTACCCCAATCCTTGCAGGTCCCTTCGGTCATGGGACCGTCCGCAATCCAGCCGCAGCTATATTCATGGTTGCCGGCATTTGGATAATTGAAGCCGATGATCTTCATCCGGTTGATCGTCATGGCGATATTCCCCCGGACATTTTCTGATGTCTGGAAGTTGCCTGCTGAACTGTTTATCTCGTCAAGGAAATTGCCGATGTTCTTTCTGAGCACGCCGCCGCTCATGTGCTTGGTGTACGATCCGGAGATCAGGCCGAACATCATCTTTGCCTTGGGCACACACTCGCCCTCGCCGGTTCCGCAGTCGCTGTTGGTATTGCACTGTTTGGTGAACTGTATGGAGCAGACATTGGTGCCGTCGCCCTCGGAGTATTTCTGGAGAAGCCCGCTCGGTTTCCAGTTGTTGCCGTACTTCTGGCAATAGCTCTTGAAATATGGTGTCTGGAGAGTAGTGTCCTCGGAAGCCCCTCCTTTTTCCGCATCACTGCAGACAGATACCCGCACTTCATAATCGGTCGGAGCTGTCGTACCAAAGGGATAGCCAGATGTGCCGGGGCTGTTGCACACAGGCCGCTCTTTAGACGCCCAAACCCATATCCTTTCCGTCCTGTCCGTGACCAGCCTCAGGAGCGGGGCATCGTTCGATCCGTTGCCAAGCGATGTGCTGCAGAAAAGGTGGCGCTTGGCAACGCCTGCGGTAAAACCGGTCGTATCAGGGTCACCTGTCAAAATAAAGCCGGGAGTCTGGATGCTGCAGTAGTTGCCGGTAAGGCCGGGGTCTATGTTCGGGGCCCTCAGGTTGAGTGCACTGCCGAACACATTGAAGACTGTACCACCGGGCACCTTGTAATAGACCTTCACCCCGTCTTTTTGTGCGTTGGTATTACCTACGTTATCATCCTCGAAGTGCCTGACGATCATTCGGTGCCAGCCGATATTAAGCACAACCGATCCGGTATGAGTCTGGCAGTTGCAATAATTGTGCTTATCGTACCAGGACGCAACGACAGCACCGTCGATCTCGACCTCAGCCGCCTCGTTGCTGTCAACAGCGAACTGCCAAGTGCCTGCATTGGTCGCTGTCACCTCGCACTCGGTCACCAGGAAATAGTTGTAGCTCTTGTCGTGGTTCACGTTCGGGTCGAGGGCCGCGTTGTTGAAGTCACCGACGTACGCAAGGGACAGGATATTCAGCGGTTCATACGAGGCAAGGAGCGTGGCGTGATCGACCGCGTTAACATCCGCTGTCTTGGTAGCTGCATGCTGGTATTTTGCAAGGAGTATCTGGCCTGCCTTGTTCCAGGGAGAGACAACAGGGTTCGGTGTGCAGGTGACCGGTGCTGCTGACGCTGCTGTGCCGATAAGATTGATCGACTTGTCCGTGCACGTATACCCAGCATCGCAGTCAGCACTGGTTATACACTGATTTGTATATTGAACAGCCGGTGCAGCAGAAGAATTATAGCAGAGCCTGCCGGTGAACTCCTTTCCCCAGCTGTGCGCGTCCTGGGGAATATAGGTCCGCTCGAGAGTAACGCCCGAGCCGGTGCCGCTGTCCGAGGACCTGTACCCACCGTAGAAGACCTTCCTGATGATGTCCATCTTGGACATGGTGAGGTAATTGAGAACATTGCCGGACCACTCGCCCGAGCTGCAGAACTTGTCCGTCGAGATGGAGGTGGTGACCGGTGCAAAGCCCGCATTATAGGTGTAGCATCGGTTCGGGTCGAAATATCCGTAATAATCAATGGAATGTTTATATCCGGTATCTATCCTCCCGTCTCCGTCAAGGTCATATGCGTCATTGAACGCCTCGTAATAGATCTTGTGGTCCCTGCCCATGGCAAGAAGCACCATCGGGGGAGTAGGCTGCATGACAAAGGGCGGTGCAATACAATAATCCTGCATGGACGCTGCCCCGGCAGATGGCATGAGGCCGGTCAGCACCAGCAGTACGGTGACAAGGCCTGACACGAATGATGCTCTGGTTATGGTTATGCTGGTCTTCATTGCGGTTACCTCGCTATCTCTACAGCAGAGATGGTTGTCCCGATCTTCTTTGCCGCAACAGAATCACCTCTCCTGATGTCGCTCTGCCGCGCGGGCCGCTTATGGGCAGCGCCCCTCTCCTGATAGACGATCACGACCTCGCATTTCGGGTCAAGCACGTAAGTTGTGCCGGATATGGTCACGGTCTTGTTCCGGACGGTACGCTGCGGTTCCTCAACACCCGAAACAACGGTCTCCTGGTCGCCGAGGTCATCAACGATCCCGTAGACGTATACACCGCCTCGGTCGATTGCAGATGCATTCCCTGCAACAAGAGCCAAAAGGAAAACAGACAGGATGATCTTCTTCATGACATGCCCCCTTGAAACTTACACCCCTCTTCGATATACATCATGAGGTTCTTATGATAATTCAAATCCATGCGCAAAAAAGCAGCAAGAACCGTTCCAAGGTCTCGCTGCTTATCTGAAGAGAATAAATCTTTTTATCACGGTTAGTTATAGGCCTGTCGTTCGAACAGCTCCTCTCACCATTGGGTAATTCATTCCATAACTGTGTAACGGGCTACATAGAATTTCATTTCGCGCCCGAACCTGCGATCAGCGCATTTTCCTCATCATTCAGCCGCTTGACCTCATCGTTAAATCCGTTGATCCTTGCCTCGAGTTCCCTGACGCGCTGTGCGATTGCATCGATCTGTTCCTGGGTGCGGACTACCCCCGCGTTCTTCACATCTGCATGGAGCTGGTCGCGCTCCCTGATGAGCTTCTCCCTCTCCGGCTTGAGCACGGTTTTTCGTTCATTGATCTCGTCAAGCCTCTTTGTCTGCTCTGGAGTGAGGCCTCGTACCAGTTTCCCCTCACCATTCTGCCCCGGTGCTGCCTTCATTTCCGGAGCAGGCTTGTCCTGCCCCTTATTTTCTTGAGACTGCCCAGCCGGCTCCGATGCCTCTTCTCCGGGCATGCTTCTCTGCACCTTCACGTCCTTGAGGCTTGCTATGTCACCCCGGTCCAGTTCCATGGTTCCGCCCTGCAGCTCACAGACGAACTTGCCTTTTGCTTCCCTGCAAGCATCCACAATGAACGAGCGGCCGTTCTTCAGAGTTATCTTCACCTCAGCAGAGACGCTCACAGCCAGAAGCGTCACACATGCACCCAAAATGACGAATATCCTGAAAGTCCTCATTTTGTCTCTCCTTTTTTCGGAGGATTGGTCACCAGTTCGATAAGCGTCTTTGCGTCCTTCACTCCCATGACGACCATGCCGTCAGGAAGCACCATGGTCGGCGTCCCGGTAATGCCGAGCTCCAGGGCGATTTTGGTATTCGCCTCAATCTCTTCCTTGTTGTCACAGTCCGGCCTGGGGATCTCTTTCTTCGCGAAGTTGTCCTCAAGCCACTGGAGCGAGCTCTTGCAGAGGATGCTCTGGGATTTCCAGTACGCATCCGGATGAAAGCTCAGGGGCATGAGCTTGAGGAAGAACGCGATGTCCCTGCGCTCGGCAACGACCTTCTTGTCTCCTCGTGCGCCTTTGCGCAGAAAGGGCAGTCAGGGGCAGTGAAGACCACGACCTTATACGGCGCGTCTTTCTGCCCCACGACCAGCGCTGGTTCAAGCGGGATCTTCGCAGTGTCGACATACCGTGCGTACTTCTGGTTGATCTGTTCGAACGATTCCTGCGTCTTGTTCAGGCCCGCGTCCACATCAAAGACCGGTCCTGCGATCACATGACGCTTCGAGAAGCCGACATACATGATGCCCCTCTGTCCCTTGTCATCGATCATGACCTCCCAGAGCCCTTTCACCGGGCTTATCTTTACTTCCAGCGCCACGGCCTGAGGTGCACCGAGTTTGGCGAGGATCTTCTGCGCCTCATCAGCGCTCAGGCTATGACATTTCAGGCAGTCTTCTTCGCATCCGCCAAAGGCCCAAACCTTTATGGGAAGGAGTAGCAGGGCAAGGGCCCCGATCAGCATTGCACGTTTCATAGGATCACGTCTCCTTTATAAAGAATGTAATAGTCTCATTATATAGCACACTACGGCGAGTTTCGCAAAGGCAGCGGTCTATCTCCTGATCCTGAGTATGCCCTCCATCTGGCCGATCTTCTGCATGAGCGTCCTGAGCTGGTTAAGGTCCTTCACCTCAAGAACAAGGGTAATATGCCCCTTCTTGTCCTGAGTCGAGGAGGCTTCAAGGTGGGCGATATTGATATTGAACGAGGAGACAAGTGCGCTGAGGTTCGCGAGGATGCCCGGCTTGTCCACGGTTTCGACGAACAGCTTGCTGCTTGCGGTCTGGTCGGCCGCAGACTGCCATTCGACATCACCCAGGCGGGCGTCTTCGGATGCAAGCCGGTCAAGGTTGGGGCAGTCCTTCCGGTGGATGGTAACGCCCTTGCCGATGGTCACGAACCCGACAAGGTCGTCGCCGGGGATCGGGAAGCAGCATTTGCCGGTGTGATAGAGGATATCGTCAATTCCCCTGATGCTTACACCCTTATGCTCTTTCGCCGGCTTCCGGATCTTGACCGTCTCCTCTTCGGCGACCTCTTTTTCCGGCCGGAGCCTGTTGATCACCTGGTGGGAGCTGATCTTGCCGAATCCGACCGAGACGAAGAGCTCTTCGAGCGTGCCGACGCCGAGCGCCTTGGCAACCGAAAGGATCTCGTCAGATTTCAGGAGTGCGTTGCTCATGCCGTGCTTCCTGAAATCGTTCTCGAGGAGCTTGATGCCGAGTTCCACGGACCGCGCGTTCTCTTCTGCCTTGACCCATTGTTTGATCCTCGTCTTGGCGCGCTGCGTAACGACGAACTTCAGCCAGTCCCTGCTCGGCCCATGAGAAGGCGATGTGATGATCTCGACCGTGTCCCCGTTGCGGAGTTTATAGCGAAGGGGGACGATCTTTCCGTTGATCCGGGCGCCGACACACTTGTGGCCGATCTGTGTATGGATGCCGTATGCGAAATCGACCGGTGTAGACCCGAGGGGCATCTCCTTGACCTCGCCTTTCGGCGTAAAGACATAGACGACCTCGGGAACCACCTCGCCCTTTACCGCCTCGAGGAAATCGACCGCGTTCGGGACATCCTTCTGCACCTGCACCAGGTCCCTGAGCCATGAGATATACTTGCTGCTCTTGTCGTCGATCGAGCCTTTTTCCTTGTATTTCCAGTGGGAGGCGATGCCTTCTTCGGCGAGCTGGTTCATCTCATCGGTGCGTATCTGGAACTCGACCCGTTCGCCCTTGGGCCCGATAACGGTCGTATGAAGCGACTGATACATGTTCGATTTGGGCACGCCGATATAGTCCTTGAATTTTCCGGGGATGGGGGTCCAGAGGGAATGGATAATGCCGAGGATCGCGTAACAGTTCGCCTTATTGTCCGTTATGATCCGTATGCCTATGACATCATGCACCTGATCAAAGGTGATCCTCTGCTTCTGCATCTTCTGGTATATGCCGTAAAAATGCTTGATCCTCCCTTTCACTCTGCCCGGAAGTCCTTCCTGCTTCAGCTTCTGCTCGACCAGCTCGACAACCTCCCTGATATAGCCTTCCTGCTCCTCGCGGCGCTTTGCGACCTTCCGCTCCAGCTCCTCATAGAGCTGCGGCATAAGATATTTGAAGCTCAGGTCCTCAAGCTCGGTCTTGAGCCAGCCGATGCCCAGCCTGTTCGCGATGGGGGCGTAGATCTCGAGCGTCTCTGCTGCAATACGCTGCTGCTTGCTTTCGGGCAGAAAGCCGAGGGTCCGCAGTTATGCAGCCTGTCAGCGAACTTGATCAGCATGACCCGGATATCTTCTGACATGGCAAGGAGCATCTTCCTGAAGTTCTCGGCCTGTGCCTCCTGCTTTGTCCTGAACTCGACCTTCGAGAGCTTGGTAAGTCCCTTGACAATAAAGGAGACATCCTTGCCGAAGATGGTCCTTATGTCATCGAGCGTAACTTCGGCGTCTTCCACTGTGTCATGGAGCAGTCCGGCTGCTATGGACAGGGTGTCCATCCTCATGTCTGCAAGGATGTAGGCAACGGAAAGCGGATGGTTGATATACGGTGACCCCTCGCTCCTCTTCTGGCTGCAGTGGGCCTCACGCGAAAAATGATACGCCCGCTGCATGGCCATCAGGTCTGCATCCGGGCTGTAGGTGCGGACTTTCTCGATCAGGCCGGTCAGCGATGGGACTACAGTCTTCGGCATGGCTTATTATACTGTGAAACCGTGAGGAGTGAACAGTAAAGAACGCGGGACGCGCACAAACTGTGCATAATGGCCCTTACGCCGAGGGGCGGAGCCCCTTAAGGACAAGCTGGAGATATCTGCCGCCGTTCCATTCATTGAATGAGGGAGAGAACGCCGCATCATACGGCGCGGACGGGACAAGGTCATCAAGAATCCTCCCCATATCAAACCCGATGGCATCAAAACAGAGAGGTCCGTTCCTCACTTTCAGCTTCAGGTGCTTGCTCCCAACGACCCTCGGATCGACCACTTCCAGGTTCTTTGCACCCAGGAGCGGTTCCGGATTGCCGTATCCGTAAGGCTCGAGCAGCTCCAGCTCCTTCATCAGGGCGTTATTGACATCCGCAAGTTTCACGGGCGCATGGATCTCCAGCACCGGTGCTGCCGCGCCGCCTGCCATGTCGAGCATAAATATCTCTTTCATCCGTTGTTCAAAGACCGGCAGATCTCCGGCCCGGAGCTTTACTCCTGCTGCCTGCTTGTGGCCTCCAAAGGATATAAGCAGGTCTCCGCACTGCCCCAGCCCTCTGCAGATGTCAAACCCCGGAATGCTCCGCGCGGACCCTTTCGCGATGCCGTCTTCTATCGAGAAGATGAACGCGGGCCGGTGAAATGTTTCCGCCAGCCTCGACGCAACGATGCCAAGCACGCCCTGATGCCATGTTTCATGCGCCAGCACAATGCCCGCTTCGGCATCAGCCTCCTTCAGCTGCTCAAGAGCACCCTGAAAAACGACTTCTTCAATGCGCTGACGTTCTCCGTTCATGCTGTCGAGCCATGCTGCCAGCGTATGCGCCTCATCCTCTGCCTCTGAAAGGAGAAGCCGCACGACATCGTGTGAATCGCCTATCCTGCCTGCTGCATTTATCCGCGGGACGAGAGTGTAGGACAGCAGCCCTGCTTTTATCTGTCTGCCGTCGTCGATCCCTGCTGCCTGCTTCAGGGCCTGCAGACCGCGCCTGCCGCCCCCCTGGATATGGGACAGCGCATCCCGTATTATGATCCTGTTTTCTCCCACGAGAGGGACAACATCGGCAACCGTGCCGAGCGCGGCAAGGTCAAGAAGAGGAATAAGATCGTCAGGGGAAAAACCCAGATCCCTGTCATGTGCCATTGCCTGGGCCAGCTTGAATGCTATGCCTGCGCCGCAGAGAATATTGAGTTTCGCATTTTGCGGGTAAAGCTTGGGGTTGATCACGGCGACCGCGCCCGGCACAAGGAAATCGTGCAGGCCTGTTGCTGCACCTTCTGATCCTAGTCCCCTGCCGTCAACCGTTTGACCTTTGATCACCGGTTCGTGGTGGTCCGTAATGATCACATCGATTCCCCGTTCCCGCGCCCGGTCCGCTGCCCCGAATGAACCGATGCCGCAGTCAACGGTTATCATGAGCCGTGCCCCGATCTGTTCAGCTGCCTCGATGCCTGCAGCGCCGAAGCCGTAACCGTGCAGCATCCGGTGCGGGATGAAGTAGACGGCATCAAGCCCTGCTGTCCTGAGAGCGCTTACCGTGATCGCAGTTGCCGTGAGCCCGTCGGCATCATAATCTCCATGCACCAGCACCTTCTCGCCCCGCTGCCGCGCGGTCTTTATCCGCTCGACCGCTTCCCGCATTCCGCAAAGATCAAAGGGGTCGGACAACCCGGTAAGCCCCGGGTGCAGAAAATCATGGATATCGGACACGGTCTTGATGCCGCGGTTCACCAGCACCTGGGCAAAGACCGGGGAAATGGATGCAGCACGGGAAAGATAGGAGAGATACTCTGCGTTGGTCCTGGTTACCAGCCAGCGCCTATGCATGACAGCAGTGAACGGTGTCAGTGATCAGTGACAGATAATACATAACCGTCCGTTTCTTTCAACTGACACTGAACACAGCCACTGTGCACAGACACTATTTTTTCCTGATAGGCTTGTTGCCGCCCCAGAGGAGCACGATCGGGCTTGCAACAAAGACCGAAGAATAGGTGCCGATGAGGAGACCGATGATCATGGCAAGGGAAAAATCATGGAGCACCTCGCCGCCGAAGAAGAAGAGCGCGACCGAGGTCAGAAGGACGGTTAAGGACGTCACAAGGGTGCGGGAGAGAACCTCATTGATACTCAGGTTCATCACGCTTTCCACCGAGTCCTTGAGACGCGCGCGAAGGTTCTCCCTTATACGGTCAAAGACAACGACCGTATCCGTGAGGGAATATCCTGCAATGGTCAGAAGCGCGGTCACCAAAATAAGGTTGATCTCCCTGCCGAGAAGGTAGAAGATGCCGAGCACTGCCAGAACATCGTGAAACGTGGCGACCGTTGCTCCTACGGCAAAGTTGAGCTTGAACCTGACCGCGATATAAATAAGGATGCCGACCGTGGCGAAGACGATCGCAAGGCCCGCGTCTGCGCGCAGCTTCCCTCCGACCTTGGGTCCGATCTCCACGGTCGAATCCACGACGAATTTATTGTCAGGGAGCTTCTGGCTTATGACACCGGTGATCTGCTCTGATACCTTGCCCAGCTGTATCTCGATGTTCTTTGCCCTGATCAGGATCTTGTTCTCTCCCGTAAGTTCCTGAAGGTCGAAGTCTTTCACGCCGCCGTCCTCGAGCGCTTTCCGGACGTCATGGACCTTCACCGGCTTCTCGAACTTGAGCTGCACGGACGTGCCTCCGGCGAAGTCGATGCCGAGATTCGCCTTTCCCGTGGCGATCTGGACCACGGCAAAGATGCCGATGATCGAGAGGATACCCGAAAAAATGAAGGCAATGTTCCGCTTGCCCAGGAAATCTATGTTGGTGTTCTTGATGATCTCTAACATGGTTCCTCCTAAATGCTCAGCTTCTTGACGTCGCGTCTGGAATTGATAAGGTCGAATACTGATTTCGTTCCGATGAGCGCAGTGTAAAGGTTGATCAGGACACCGAGGCTCAGGGTGACCGCGAAGCCCTTGATCGGTCCGGTGCCGAACTGAAAAAGGACGGCAGCGGTTATCAGGGTCGTGACATGGGAGTCGAAGATGGTCCAGAAGGCCTTCTTGTATCCCGAATCAACCGCGGAACGCGGGGTCTTTCCCGCGCGCAGTTCGTCCCTCATCCGTTCGAACATGAGCACGTTCGAATCTACCGCCATACCGATTGCAAGGATGATGCCCGCGATGCCCGGCATGGTCAGCGTTGCATTAAACGAGGCCATGGCGCCAAAGAGCAGGACAATGTTCAGTATCAGGGCAAGATCGGCGATCACGCCTGACAGCCGGTAATAGATGATCATGAATATGGCTACCGCGATCGTACCGGCGAGGCCTGCCAGCTTTCCCGCAGC
>VEOY01000176.1 GCA_012026685.1 Nitrospirota bacterium | reverse complement strand
GTCAATTTCAGGGGATCGGATTTCAAAGGTACAAATCTGTCAAAATCGAACTTCAGCATGTCCAGCTTCGAAGGCGCGGACCTTTCGAACTGCGATCTCAGCAGTTCCAATTTTACCGGGGCGAATTTCAGGACCGCCCATGCAGCCGGAGCTGACATGAGTTTCTCGACTTTCTCGGGAGCCGACTTTTCGGGGTCCGGACTTCAGAAAACGAATTTCGCCAACGCGAAGATCACCTGCGCGACATTTGACCAGGCAGACCTTACGGGCGCCAACCTGCAGATGACCGACGCTGCACTGGCGACCTTCAGGAACGCGAGGATGGAAGAAATTGACGCCTACGGTTCCAGCATGATCGGCGCGAACCTTTCAGGGGCGATCCTCCATAAGGCTAATTTACGCGGCACAGATCTGAACGGAGCAGATCTCACCTCGGCGGACTTTACCGGCGCGGTGCTTCTTGAGGTCAGCCTGACCGGGGCTGATCTGAGCAATGCGGACATGCATGGCACGCAAATACGTCGCAGCGACATGATACGCGCGAAAACAGAGAATGTGAAAAAATAGCTGCTCCGTTGACAGTCATGGACCATTTATTATAATATCTAAACATTGCAACAATGAAACTCAAGGAGGTCCGCCATGGATAACAAAAAGTTCGTTTTTATGCTCTCTCACACTACGACAAATCCCGTTGAAGTACTCGGTGTCATGAAGATCGCGTCGAATATCAAGGCTTTCTCGGATGATGCAGAGGTAGTGATCTTCCTGTTCAATGAAGGCGTACAGCTCGCCCGGAAAGGGGTTGTTGACAACATTGCGATCGAGTTCGAGGGCAAACAGGTCAACTTCTAGGAGATGCTCGAGCTGCTTATGGACTTCGGCGTGAAGTTCTATGTCTGCCATGCCTTCATGCCGGGATTCGGCGTTACTGACGAGAACATGATCGAGGGGTTCGAGAAAAAGTCGAGTTCCTATCTCGGTGAACTGCTCCTGCAGGGGTATGTCCCTCTGACGCTGAATCTGTAGGCTCTCTTTATGCAGCAGAGGCTTCTGTGCTTCAGAAGCCTTTGCCGTTTTCTCCCCTGTCATCTCGTGATATCATGAGAATGCACGGCAACCGATGGATGCAACGCCCTGAGGTGACAGTGAACGGAAGGTGGAAAGCATGGGTGGCAGAACGCAAAAAAGACACCTATGCCCTGTATCTGGCATCCCGCGAACCCAGGGTCCCGCTTGCAGCAAAGGTCATCGCTGTACTCGTAGTGGCCTATCTTCTGAGCCCTGTTGATCTTATCCCTGATTTCATTCCGGTGCTGGGGTATATGGACGATATGGTACTGGTACCCCTGGGCATCGCGATCGCCATACGGTGCATTCCGCCGGGCATCTGGCAGGAGTGCAGATCACAGGCATGCGATCGCCTGGCCTCAACCCTGCCCCGGAGCCGGGCCGCGTCAATCGTGATCGCAATTGTCTGGGCCGGCATGGCCGCTTTGATGATATTTTTTGCCCTGGGCATGCTCGACAGGTTGTAAGACCGCTGCACGGGCAGGGCCCACTGATCAGATCAGATCGAGGTCCTCATAGAGTGATGACGCGGAAGAATAATACGGTATCCTGTTCGTTTCCCTATAGTGATAGACACCGGCAGCCACCGAGCCCGCGACAACAGCAGCGGCTGCCCCGAGAAGCCCGCCCTTTGCCGGATACTTACGGTCAGTAAGCATGCCGACCGCGGCGCCTGCCGCAGCAGCGATTCCCAGCATTATGAGATAGTCTGTTCTTTTCATTGATCGCGCCCTGAGCAAAAAACGTGTATAGGATACCATGAAGGCCTGCCGGCAGACAAAGAAAGAGGGCCGGATTATCGCTTTTTATCAGTACGTTTTGGTTTTCCGTGCGGACATGCCCGCACGCAGACCCCGCAGATGCGTGCTCCGATGCCGGGCAGCTGACTGTTCTCCCATGTCCTTTCCGCGCACCTGCTGAAGACCAGAGCCTCTTCCCTGCTCTGGTACCGTCCCTTCGACGCAACATTCCTGATAGCTTCAACCGGGCAGGCTTTGGTGCATTCGCGGCACGTTCCGCATCTCTGTTCAAGGGGCTTGTCGGGGAGGAGCGGCATGTCCGTCAGCACCGTCGCAAGCCGTATCCTTGGACCGTGTTCAGGACTGACGATCAGAAGGCTTTTGCCCTGCCACCCGATCCCTGCCATGCGCGCGACAGCCTTATGAGAAACTGCGCCGAGAAGCTTCTCCGTGTCCTCGATCTTTGATGCAGGTACTGCCCCGGCCCGATATCCCCTGTCGGCTATCCATTCCACGATGTGCGCGGTCACCCGGTCAAGGTCCGCATTGACCGTGCGGTAGTGGTCGGCATAGGGCCTTGTCGGCAGAGCGGCAATGGCATCCAGGATATCATCATCGAGGCGCATCGCAACAGAGACGGCGCGGGTATAATGCCGCAGGAGATCTGCCGGGATGGTCGTCCCGTCCTCCCTGAACAGGGCAAGGTCTGCGATGCCGGCGATATCAGCACCGGCCGCTTTGCAGAATTTCTTCAGTTCAGCGGCGGAAGACATGATCATCTCCCGGAAAGGAGACGCGGCCAGTTCTCGTCCGCCTTGCGGATATACGCGTCCCTGTCCTTTTCCCACAGGCCCTGTACATCCTTGTCCAGGTTCAGATAGAGCCTGTTGTTGACAATGGCCCAGGCTGAAGGGTCGATGTCTGCCGTCTTGCCCTGGCTTACGGCATAGGCGCAATAACCGCCGTACTGCGGGGCATACTTGTCCGGATAGAACCTGAACATGGCCCTGTGCTCCGCACTTGCAAAGCGCCATTTCGCCCCCTTCCAGGTGAACTCGTTCTCGGCAAGGCCCGGCACCGGCTGGCCTCCAGTAAAATACGCAACAGGGTCGTATCCCTTTATCGCCAGCCCGTCAGGTGTCCTGTTGACCGGCGCTGCCGGCATTTTTTTGCATGCAGCGAGAGAACCGAAAAAGACCAGGAACAGTGCAAGCCTCAGCATCAGGGGATGCATGCGCAACGCCATTTTTCCCGTTACCTCCGCTATCTTTCAAAATATCGTCTGTTTTATCTTCAGACAATTGTGCCGCCTAAATCAAGTGAGCATCCCGTCAGCATGCCATGACGCGGGTTTTTCGTTCGTGCCCGTAAATCCCGGACCATGGCAGATCAGCCGATGCCCTGCTATAATGAACTTAACTTCGATATACCGCAGCGCTCACGCAAGCTGTTTCAGGACAAAAGGAGCCGGCCATGGATAAGAAGAACAGATCCTATATCGCCTTTGCAACGCTCTGCCTTGTATGGACAATGGTCTTTGCTGTCGCTCTGATATTGGCGGGAACAGGAACGCATCTTGGATGGTGGGGCTTTCGCAAAGGACTTGCGGTCCTGAGATGGTCAGCATATGCCGAGATCGGCATAGCGATCCTCTCCCTGGCATGCTGCGTCATGGCTGCTGCCGGACGGGCACGGACCGCAGTGATCATGTCCGTGCTCGCTCTCGTTCTGTCGCTGGCTGCCGTGGCACTGCCGGTCCGCATGTGGATGACCTTCCGGGGCGTGCCCATGATACACGATATCACCACGGACATGGACAACCCGCCGCCCTTCGACGCTGTCCTGAAACTGCGCAGGGACGCGCAGAACCCTGCCGAATATGGAGGGGAGGAGATAGCTGCACAGCAGCGCAGGGCCTATCCTGATCTGGCGCCCCTGATCCTCGACATGCCGCCGGACGCTGCCTTTGAGCGCTGCCGGGGAGCCGTAAAAAAAATGGGATGGGAAATGGTCCAGGCAGATACGGCAAAAGGGATCATCGAAGCAACGGACACGACCTTCTGGTTCAGGTTCAAGGACGACATCGTAGTTCGGGTCATGCCTTCCGGCGGCGGCAGCAGGATCGACGTACGCTCTGTTTCGCGCGTCGGCAAAAGCGATGTAGGAACCAATGCCCGCCGCATCCGTGCATTTCTGGATGCGCTGCGAAAAGGAGAATGAGGCAGCAGGAGAACTGCCGCCGTAGGCCTTACACGGTCACTGCACGAGGTCTGCCGGAGACAATGGCCGGTGATGCTGCTTTATGCCTTCGCTGAATTTTCTGCCGGCCTCAGAACGGCTCAAAACCGAACCGCTGGCCGCTGATGCTCAGGTCGGCCATGAGGCCCGCCTTTGGCATGATAAAGACCGCCACACCGTCCGAATAGGTTCCGGCCTTGCCGACTCCCTCGGTCACCGCAAGAGCTGATGCCTGGGCTCCCGCCTCATAACGGCCGACCTTGAAATCCTCGGAGCGGTCCTTATCGCGGAAAAAGATGATCTCGCTGTACGCCTCCCCGCCGATCTGGGCACCGGCACTCAGCTGCGTTATGCTCGCCTTCCCTATCGGTTTGCCGTTTTCAAAGAACCACCCTCTCCCGTAGCCCACGCCCGCGATGAACGCGCCCTTGCCGACCGTGGGGAAGACAGCGTATGCGTACGCCTTGTCAAAATATACCTTAAGCGAGGGATCGATCGTCAGCAGCCGGTTGATCGTATCATTCACCGCTCTCTCTTCCTGCTGCCTGTCACTGTCCCGCGGGTCCCATTCGGCGTTTGCGGCCGAAAGAAGAAGGATCAGGGAACATGCCATGCACAATATAATGATTTTTTTCATCGTCCACCTCGTTCTCGGACATGCGCCCGATTAATTTCAATACACCCGGCTGTTTCTTGTTCCATTATATGCTGACGGGGAACCGGTGTCAAAGCCTGCAGGGATGATCTGCTTCCCTCGCCGCGGCTGCATGACATCGCAGACCGCCTGCGCGTATGCGGGCAGCGCTCGTTGTCCGGGACAGTCGATGATATAATGATCCAAAAGGAAAGGAATTGTCGGCATGTTATTGAAGGTAGGCCACCGCGGCGCACGGGCATATGAGACAGAGAATACCCTCGAAAGCTTCGGCAGGGCGATCGCGCTCGGCGCCAATGCAGTCGAGCTCGATATCCGGAGGTCAGGGGACGGAAATCTGATCGTCAGCCATGACGATAATCTGAAAAGGGTTTTCGGCATCGACCTCCCTGTGGGAACAGCGTCGCTGAAAGAGCTGAGGGATGCGACCGGCGGCAGGATCGCGACCTTCGAGGAAAGCCTGGAATTCATCGGCAGCAGGGCAGACAAGATCCTCGCGGAGCTGAAAGAGTCCGGTTATGAAAAAGACGTCCTCGCCCGGATAGTAAAGAAAAAAGTGATTGACCGGGTCATCGTGACATCGTTCCACGAAGCGGCACTGTCAGCCATAAGAGACCTGAATGCGAAGATCGAGACCGGGCTCATCTATGCGAAATTCATAAACCCTGTCGAAGCAGCCCTCAGGCTGAATGCCCAGTACCTTCTGCCTCTGTACCGGTTCGTTCACGCAAGGGATGTCGAGAAGGCACACAGGAACGGTCTGAAGGTGATCGTCTGGACGATCAACACCAAAGAGGAGGCGAGGCAGTTCATTGCCAAGGGAGTTGACGGCATCGCTACGGACAAGCCGGATATCCTTTGATCCGGATTATGCATGCGGGTCTGGACTGTAACCTTACAAGAAAGGCTGCTGGTCAGAGCGGGATGTCAGCAGGCCTGACAGGACCCCTTCGGAAATCTTAGCTCCTCGACCGAGGCTGAAGGATAAGGCGCGGTGACTGTTTGAAGTCCGGAAATAATAGTGATAATTCCCTGCCGGACGAGTTTCACCGTCGTCCCTGAAGCCGACCGAGCGGAGCGTGAAGAGATTTCCGCGGGGCGCCCTTCTTTGCGCCGGCTTTCTTGGGCGTCAAGAAAGCGGCCGGGGTCCGGGGCAGAGCCCCGAGAGTAGCATCTTTTCTCTGAAACAGCGGTAATGGGCAAGCGGGAAATCCGTGATTCCGCTTTTACGGCTGCCCGCGTATCACGTATAATCATCCCTATGCAGGACGTCCTTTTTTCATTCGGGATCATCATCATCGCAGGTGCTCTTTTCCGGCGCATACGGCCGGCCGGGATCGATCCCGGTGAGGTCCGTGCGGTCATCAATGCCTGCGTACTGAACCTGTTTCTCCCGGCACTCTGCATCAAGACGCTTTATCAGTCCCCGGTCGACCTTGAGACCGTACTGGTGCCGGCGACAGCATGGATAACAACAGGGGGTTCCCTGCTGCTCGCTGCCGCTGTATACGCTGCCCTGGGGAAAAAGATGCACCTTTCACCCCGGGAAAAAGGCGTGCTCATCATTGCAGCGGCATTCGGCAATGTGACCTATCTCGGCCTGCCGGTGCTTACCAATCTCTTTGGGAGCACAGCGGCAAAGTATGCCCTCTTCTACGATCTTCTTGCAACGACGCCGCTCCTCTGGCTTGCCGGGGCAGCACTCGCGTCAAGATATGGAGAGGGGAAGAGTTTCGACCTGAAAGAGTCATGGAAGACCATAGCCTTCCTTCCCCCTGTCTGGGGCATTTTCATCGGCATGGCACTGCATCAGATACAGGCCCCCCTGCCCCTGTCCGTGCTGAAGACGCTCGACATGCTCGGCAGCCTCGTCGTACCGCTCATGATCTTCAGTATCGGACTTGCCTTGTCTCTTCCGAAGGTCAGGCACGCCTATGCCGTCTTTCCCGCGGTACTCATCAAGCTCGCCGCAGGCCCGGTGATCGCCCATGCTACTGCGCGGATGCTGGGGCTTACCGGCGTTGCCCTTGCATCATGCAGCATTGAAGGCGCGATGCCCGCGATGGTGCTTTCCCTGCTGGTCGCTGCCCGGTTCGGACTGGACGTTTCCCTTGCCGCCTTCGTGATCGTCGTGACAACAGTGCTTTCGTTCTTCACCCTTCCGGCGGTCATCTATCTTGGAAGTCTTGTCCCCTGACAAAAGGAACTCTGCGCCGGGAATCACCTTCTGGAGAGCGTGGCAAGGGCGAGGAGTGCAACGCCGTCGGCAAGAAGCACGAGATTGAGCACCGCGCTCTGAGCATGCAGCCTCCTGAACGCCTGACGGGACGGGTGGTCGGACAGGACCTGTTCAAAAGAAGTGATCTCCTGCTTTATGCTCTGCATCCGGGGATGGAGACTGAAATTGGTATAGAGCGCTGTGAGAAGGGCGATGAGGACAAGGACGAGAGATGCCCGGAACGCGGTCTCCGCGCGTGCCGACCAGGCAAAGAAGAGGAGAGCTGCGGCAAGGGCGACAGCAACAAGCGTGAAGAAGAAATATCCCGGGAAAAGCCTGCCCACGATGCTGCCGGCAAGGTCCCGGTCAAAGGACTTGAAGATAACGGGGGTGACGACAAAGGTGAACATGAAAATTCCGCCTGTCCATATGCCGAGCAGAAGCAGGTAAAGAAAGTATCCGGTGTTCTTCACGGGCTCATGTGGGGAAGTTTCATCTTTTTCCCCTCTGCATCGATCCGCACAAAGGTGATGTTCGTGGAAAATACCGTCTCTTCCGTGCCGGCATTGATATCCTCGGCAAAGACCGTAACAGCGTACTGGACCGACGTGTTCCCTGTCCTTCCTCTCTGCGCGCTCATGCGGAGAATGGTCCCCTGCCGGACGCTCTTCCTGAATTCCACGGTATCCATGGCAATGGTAACGAAATTGCAGCCGGCGAAATCCCGGCTTGCAGCGATCCAGGCAGTTTCGTCCACCCATTTCAGCAGATTGCCGCCGAACAGAAAGCCGTAATGGTTAAGGTGTTCCGGAAGGACCAGTTTGTAGTTTTCCATAGGTATGCGGACCGCCTCTTCCCTACCGCAGAGCAGCCGCAGGCGCGGCCTCAGCCCTAAGCACAGTCAGCCTGCTGTTCGCCCGAAAACCGCGTGATCGCGGACACGGCCTCGGTGCTGATGTCCACAAAGCTCACCCCATATGCGGACCCTGCCCCCGCACTTCCGGGAAGGACACGGACCACTTCGCCCGGGACCGTTACTTGTCTGCTTCCGGACAGGGAAAATGAGCACTGGACGCTGTCTCCTTCCACTAACACGTCCGGAGACCAGAGGAGCATCCCCGCGGTGCTGATGTTCTCGGCTGTGCCGGTGAAACGCCTTCCCCTCACCTTGCCGTCGACCCTTATCTTCACCGGGACCCGGCAGGTCTTCCGTGGTGCGATATTGAGCAGCCGGTGGGCCTCCTGCAGGAGGACTGCCGGAGGAGCGGGCAGGGACACATATGCGTTGGCATTGCAGTTCATGCAGCGGGAAATTTCCTGCTCATCTGAGCCGCATACCAGAAGTATCGAGACACTGCGCAGCACACCATCATCCCGGATCTGCCTGCAGAGCTCCTCCCCGCTCATCTCCCCAGCATCAAGACACGCAACGATAAGGTCGGCCCGCTCGGCCCTGTGCATTTCAAGAGCCTGGCTGTTCGAGCTGGTGGTCCGGACCCTGACATCAGCCCTGCTGAGAAAACTCTGCTCATTCAGGAGAAGCGCATAGACGCTTTCTGCAATGATGACCTCATTTTTCATGGCGCTTCACAGCCTTTCCGCCGAACGTCCGAAGGGAACGGCACATAACAGAACGTTCGATCCTCTTGACCGGATGCAAGGTATCAGGATTGGCATTTATCCGCAGCCATGAGCTTTTTCCCCATGGCCTTCACGATGTCCGACCTCGAGATGAGGCCGACAAGCCTCTGCTCCTTGTCGACTACCGGCAGCCTCCGTATCCTGCGGGCATCCATGAGCCTGACCGCTTCGCTGATCTCGACATCAAGATTCACCGTGACCGCCGGCGATGTCATGATATCGCCCACCAGGTGGCCGATCTTCCGCTCGGGCAGCGGATGGCCGACAACGGACCGCAACAGCTCCTTGAAGGTATGGGCCCTCCGTGACCCTACCATGGATACGACATCCGCTTCGGAGATTATGCCGACAATGCGGTTCTCCCGGTCGACAACAGGCAGGCCGCTGATATTCTTTTCCGCCAGGAGCTTGACCGCATGGCTGATGTCGTCAAATTTATTGACAGACAGGACATCCCGTGTCATGGCATCCCTGACATGCATCGCTGAAGCACAGCGTGCCTGGGCATGTCTGCAGGCAGAGGTGAATATTCCCTGCAGATCATCAGCGGAAAGCGTTATGTTGAGCTTCAGGTCCTTGACAGCCGCCGCCACATCCTCATCAGAAATTTCCCTATGCGTACTCTCCAGATCATACGTGTCCATATTATCCACCTGTTTCATGAAGTATTATAAGTACATCATAATGATGAAAGAGTGAATATGCAAGTGCTGCATGAATGCCCCGACCGGCATGATCAACCGCTCGGCTGCGAAGGCGGGCGCTGCTGAAGCAACCTCTTGGGAGCGCCCGCATATCCGTACGCTTGAATGCCGAAAAGCATATCTGGTAGAGTGAAAAACCTTGATATTCCTCATATTTCCTCCTGTAGCCAAACCCTGCGAACCGCCCGCAGGCATCGCCAGACTTTCCGGCATGCTGAGCCGGCATGGAAAAGAGCATCATATCCTCGATGCCAATATTGAGGGATTGCTTTACCTGTCCGGCCAGGAGCCGCCTCCTGACGCGCCATCGGATGTCTGGACAAGAAGGGCGTTCAGGGACTGCGGAGCAAATCTTGCTGCGCTCAAAAATAAGGACATATATGGCAATCTTGCCCGGTATACGAGGGCTGTCAGGGATATCAGCAGGGTCCTCGCAAAGGCAACCCCTCCTTCTTCGACTGTCGGACTTGCTGATTACGCACACACGGGGCTGTCGCCGATACGGAGCACCGACCTTCTGACCGCAGCTGAACAGCCTGAACAGAACCCGTTCTATCCCTATTTCCGAAGCAGGCTCAGTGCGCTTCTGGGCAGGAAAGAGCCGGCTGTGGTCGGGATCTCTCTCAATTACCTGAGTCAGGCGCTGACCGCATTTTCGATGATCGGATTTATACGGCGCGAGTATCCGGGAATACAGGTCATCCTGGGTGGAGGACTGGTCACCTCATGGGCAAGACGTCTCGGAGGACGGAACCCTTTCGCCGGCCTCGTTGATCACATGATCGCCGGTCCGGGTGAGGCTCCGCTTCTGTCCCTCCTCGGCGTGGATGCGGCAGACCGAACGCTGCCCAGACCGGATTATCGGCCCCTGCCCGTTGACCAGTATCTGTCGCCGGGGTTCATCCTCCCGTACAGCGCGTCCACCGGGTGCTACTGGAACAAGTGTGCCTTCTGTCCTGAACAGGCGGAAGGGAACCCATATATACCCGTTCCCCCTCAGCAGGTCGTGACAGATCTCCTGGCCCTGAAAGATGGGTCGGACCCGGTTCTCATCCATCTGCTCGACAACGCTATCAGTCCCGCGGTCCTTAACGCCCTCTGTGCGGACAATCCGGGCACACCGTGGTATGGTTTTGCGCGTATCGGGCCGCATCTTGCAGACGCCGATTTCTGCTTCGCGCTGAAACAAGCCGGCTGCAGCATGCTCAAACTGGGCATCGAATCCGGAGATCAGCGCCTGCTCGACAGCCTGGACAAAGGGGCGAGCGTCGAGATGGCATCTGCCGTACTGAAGAACCTGAAGAAAGCCGGCATCGCAACCTATGTGTACCTGCTCTTCGGCACACCGGAAGAAACCGAATCCGCCGCGCGAAAGACCCTTGAGTTCACGGTCCGGCAGAGCGACTGCATAGATTTCCTCAATCTCGCCATATTCAATATGCCTGTCTGCAGTCAGATCACTCCCGGCATCAGAACAAAGAAATTCTACGAAGGTGACCTTTCTCTCTATACCGGCTTTACGCATCCCTTTGGGTGGGACAGGAAACGCGTGCGTCTTTTTCTGGAGCATGAATTCAAAAGACATCCGGCAGTTTCACGGATACTGAAGAATGACCCCCCGGTATTTACGTCCAATCACGCGCCGTTTTTCTGCGGCCAGTGAGCGGTGGGCGCAAAAGTGCAGATGCGCAAAAGTGCTATGCGTAAATCTGTGAGCGGAAAAGCGTGAACGCGTAAATGTGAAGAAGCGGAAAAACGCAAGCGCATCAACCCATCTGCGCATATACGCATTTCGACCCGTGTGCACGGCGCCATCCTTCACATTTCACTCCGACCGTGATATCATGATGCATATTTTCCCCTATCCTGTTTGAGGAGGACCGATGGCTGGGACACCCGAATCACTCTGTATTGCAAAGACCGACCATGAGATCGGCATTGTACCGCGCATGGCGAACCGTCACGGGCTGATCGCCGGTGCCACCGGCACCGGCAAGACGGTGTCGCTGCGGGTGGTTGCCGAGCAGTTCAGCGCCATCGGCGTGCCGGTCTTCATGGCCGATATCAAGGGAGATCTTTCGGGGATGGCAATGCCGGGCGGCGAAAGTCCCAAAGTACGGGAACGCGCTGCCCAGCTTGGCATGGCGGACATGGGATTTGAGGGATTCCCGGTCGTCTTCTGGGATGTCTTCGGAGCAAAGGGCCATCCGCTGCGGACGACCGTTTCTGAAATGGGGCCGCTCCTTCTTGGCCGGATACTGAACCTGAACGATATCCAGTCCAGCCTTCTTTCCATGATCTTCAAGATCGCCGACGACAACGGCCTTCTTCTCCTGGACCTGAAAGACCTGCGCTCCATGGTCAAGTTCGTGGGCGAGCAGGCCGATCAGTTCAAGAACGAATACGGCAATATATCAACAGCAAGCACGGGCGCGATCCAGAGAAGTCTCCTTGCCCTGGAGGAACAGGGCGGCGACCTGCTCTTCGGCGAGCCGGCGCTCAACCTTCAGGACATGATGCAGACTGACGGCAAGGGCAGGGGCATGATCAATATCCTCGCGGCAGACAGGCTGATGCAGTCGCCAAAACTGTACGCGACCTTTCTGCTCTGGATGCTCTCTGAACTCTTCGAGCAGCTGCCGGAGCTGGGTGATCCCCCGAAGCCGGTATTCACCTTCTTCTTTGATGAGGCACACCTTCTTTTTGAGGATATACCTCAGGCGCTGGCAGAGAAGATCGAGCAGGTCGTACGGCTCATCCGGTCAAAGGGTGTGGGCGTCTATTTCATAACCCAGAACCCGCTGGACCTTCCTGAGGACGTACTGGGACAGCTCGGCAACAGGGTCCAGCATGCGTTGCGGGCCTTCACCCCGAAAGAACAGAAGGCCGTTAAGGCGGCGGCAGAAACGTTTCGCGCCAATCCGGACCTTGATATCACAAAGGCGATCATGGAGCTCGGTGTCGGAGAAGCACTGGTCTCGTTCCTTGATGCCAAGGGCATCCCCGGTATGGCAGAACGGGCCCTGGTCTGCCCTCCCCGGAGCCGCCTCCTGCCGCTGACCGATGCGGAGCGCTTGTCGGTGGTCAGCAGTTCTGTCCTGGCAGGCCACTATGAGCGTGTTGTGGACAGGGAATCAGCGTATGAGAAACTGAAGGAAAAAGCTGCACAGGCTGTTCCTGCCCCGGAAGTACCGAGGACAGGGCGCGAGCCTGTCTCCGAAGGGACAAAAATGCTGCAGGCCATGGCAAAGAGCGCGGCACACGCGATCGGAAGCCAGGTGGGCAGGCAGATCATCCGGGGCGTCCTCGGTTCGATCTTCGGCAAGTCAAGACGATAGCACCCGTCCGTACGGGCGGACATTTTTTATCCTGCAAGGGAGGAACATGTATGAAGCGGGTAATACTGACTGCAGTGCTGTGCCTGGCAATGGTCTCGCTGGCCTTCGCCGGTTCTCTTAAAACGTACCAGGTAACCGGTCCCGTCCTCGAGGTGAAAGACGATGTGGTCGTTGTCCAGAAGGGCAAGGAAAAATGGGAGATCGCCCGCGACAAGGGCACGAAAGTGACCGGAGACCTCAAGGTCGGCGCAAAAGTAACGATCGAGTATCAGATGAAGGCAACAGCGATCGAAGTCAAGGCTGACAAGAAAAAATAGGGCCTCTAAAGCAGGGTGGCAGGGCGGTGCAGCCCTGCCACCCTCTCGTCACTGCAGCAATGGACCGGCCTCAACGGCCTGACCTCTTATGCGCCTTGCGGGTCGGCACGGCATTCCAGGGATCATCAGGCCAGGGATGTTTCGGATACCTTCCCTTTAACTCTTTTTTCACCTGCTGGTATCCGGTGTCCCAGAAACCCTTCAGGTCCTGCGTTACCTGGACAGGCCTGCGCGCCGGTGACAGAAGATGCAGCAGTACCTTTACCCTGCCTCCCGCAACGGCAGGCGTATCCCCCAGCCCGAACATCTCCTGCACCTTTACGGCAAGCACAGGGATCTCTCCTGCAGTGTAGTCCAGCACGACACCATGCCCGCTCGGCACAACGATGGCTGACGGCGCCCTCTCGTCAAGGAGCTTCTGCTTTGCCCATGGTATTTGTGCCTGCAGCGCCGGCAGGATGTCGAGCCCGGCAAGGTCCTGTTGGGTGCGAATGCCGCCGAGCCAGGGCAAGAGCCATTCCTCAGGATGTGCAAAAAGGCTGTCGTCCGAAAGCTCCGGCCATTCCTCCTCGGGAAACGCCCTCCTTATGAAGCTGCCCCGCCCCTGGAACTGACGTGCTGCCTTGCTGAACTCAACCATCGCATTCCTGCCCCTGATCGCCTCGCAGAGAAGGGGCAGGGCTTCTTCATCCTCAGGGACAAAGGACTTCGAAGATAATATTATTGAACCGAGACGCTCTTCCGTGACTGCGATGATCCTGTTCTCCTTCCTGTCCCATTCAACTTTCCGTACATCGGCAATGCGGCCGCGGCATTCCTGCCGGACAAGTTCTTCGTCGAGCGGCTCAGCAATATGTATCTTGCCCTCGCCCTTTTCGCCGGCATCAAGATTGACCGCGACAATGAAAGGGCTCCTGGCCAGGGCATCTGTTGCCGGCAGGCGCGCACCCCTTCCCTGAACGAGGATGAACCTGCCGTCAGCTTCTTCGCGTCTTGCCGCGATCCTGTCCGGGAACGCGCTGAGCAGAAGACGGGGGACCAGGTCAGGATCGCTCACCTGCGGACAGAATTTATCCTGCACACTCTTCATGAGGTGCACAAGCTGCACTGACGTTCTTTCTATGGCACGCAGGGCCCAGATGTCCACACCTGCGGTTTTCTTTCCCGCGCGCCACGCACGCAATGCACAGAGCCGTTCTGTGATGTCGGCAGTCATGCATGATGACGCGGGACCAGACGGCCTTCCGCGCATCATGTCCCGCTCTGAAAGGATCGCTGCAAGGTCAGCGCCAAGGCTGGTGCATTCGAGTTCTGCTGAGCGGATTACCAGTCTGCCAAGTCTTGGATGAAGAGGCAGTCTGGCAATGTCCCTGCCTGCCCGGGTCACTGAGCCCTGCCCATCCAGGGCTCCCAGGTCCCTGAGCAGTTGCACTGCGGATTCCCAGGATGATGCGGGAGGCGCATCAAGCCATCTTAAGCCCGACGGTTCCTTTATTCCCCAGACTGCCAGTTCAAGAACAAGAGACGAAAGATCCGAGATCAGGATCTCCGGGCGCGCAAAGGGCACCAGGGACTGAAAAGCATGCCTGCTGTAGAGACGATAGCAGACACCCGGACCGGTCCTTCCCGCCCTTCCCTTTCTCTGCTCGGCAGACGCTTTAGAGATATTCAGGGTGACAAGGCGGTTCATCCCGGACGACGGGTCATACTGGAGCCTGCGGGTCAGTCCGCTGTCAATGACCATGCTCACCCCTTCGATGGTGAGGCTCGTCTCCGCGATGTTGGTGGCAAGCACGATCCTGCGCTTTTGAGAGGGCACTATGGCGCGTTCCTGTTCCTCAAAGGGCAGGTCTCCGTAAAGAGGATGCACGGAAATGCGGTCTTCCCTTCCCCTGAGGCTTGTTCTGAGCGAGTCCTCACAGCCGCGAATCTCTCCTGAGCCGGGAAGGAAAACGAGAATATCACCCGCGGTCTCTTTGAGCGCAGTGCCCACGACATCGGTGATCCTCTTCCTGAGAGGTTCCGCCTGCCCGCCGGGAACATATCTTTCTACAACCGGGAAAAAACTGCCGGTCGACATAACGACCGGAGCACTGCCGAGAAGGCCGGAGACCGGTGCGCAGTCGAGCGTTGCCGACATTACCAGCAGCTTCAGGTCTTCTCTCAGGTTTTTCCGGATATCGAGGCAGAGCGCCAGGGCAAGGTCAGCATGCAGGCTCCGTTCATGGAACTCGTCGAAGATGACCAGTGCGACTCCCTCAAGCCCGGGGTCTGCCTGCATCCTCCGGGTCAGGATGCCCTCGGTCACCACTTCGATGCGCGTCTTCGCGGAGACCCGGCTGTCGAACCGGATGGAGTATCCGACAGTCTCGCCAACCTGCTCTCCGAGGAGATGGGCCATCCACCTCGCCGCTGACGTTGCAGCAAGTCTCCGCGGTTCGAGCATGATGATACGCCCGCGTTCAGGGGGAATAACATCAAGAAGAGAGAGCGGGACCCGCGTGGTCTTCCCCGCGCCAGGAGGGGCATGCAGCACGACCGAGGGGCCTGCAAGCTCCTCTTGCCTGAGCTGGGGGAGTATGCTGTCGATGGGATAGGTTCGCACAACGTTATTATTTTATCGATATGGCGAGAATGAATCCAACGGGCGATGCATGATACCGGGGGACAGGGGATCTTCTGTGATTCCCTGCCGGGGCTCTCCGGCAATTCTTCCGCGTCATTTCAGGGCCCTTTCCATCCGCGTCGCTGCAAACACCGCACACCCATAGCACAGCGCGGCCGCAACCATGACACTCTGGAAACCGTTCGACATGGCGAGCATCACCGAAAGCGGCGCTGCCAGCACGGAAGTGAACCCGTTTATGCCCCAGGCCCACGGCATAAGATGCTCCGGGCTCTTTTCGAGCATCATCAGTCCGGACGGAAACATCCAGCCCATGAAGAAAGCGAGCGGCGCAAGGGAAGCGGACGCGGCAATAAAACGGACCGCCATGCCGTAACCCGATACCATATCGAGAAGCCGGTCGGAAAGAATTGCGGTGGCGACCGTAAGGACAACGACGCACGCTCCGGCAAAGGAAATCCTCCGCAATGGAGATGCACGCACCTTTTCCTGGATGAGGCTGCCGATGCCAGAGAAAACAAGGATCGCGGTGAGCGCGGCAGTAGCTGCGGAGACCGGGTCTCCCAGGTGCCGGGTCATCTTCTGGATCGAGACCATCTCGATGAACATAAATCCGCATCCAAGGCAGAGGAAATAGAGACCTGTCGAAAGCCGTGCCGGATGAACGTCCTCCCGGGTCCGCAGCCGGAAAAGCGGGGCAAGGATAAAGAGCAGCGCGAACAGGGCGGCTGATATAAAGGTGATCACAAGGACAACATAGCCGAATTCAAGCCGTTGCAGCCACTGGCCCCGGTATGTCTCGATAAAGCTGCCGAGGGACCTCCATCTGAAGAAGTCGAGGAAATAGGGGCTGTCATCCGTGGGAGGCGAGATGCGGTAGGGCCACTCCCCGAAGAATTTTTCCCGGTCTCCCGAGAGGATCTTCATGACCCCGTAATGAAGGAACGAATAGTGCGCACCCGGAGGGCCCTCCATTCTGTTGATCTGGCTGTTGCCCTGGTCGGTCTCCCTGCTGATCCCCGGGAAGTATTCCGCATCCATGCCCAATTCCGCTGCGCGTCCGCGGAACCGGCTGATCACCGTGCTGTCAACAGGCTGTTTCGTGAGCAGGGTGTTGACCGCGAGGTAATTGCGGGCAAGCAGCAGATGACGCCCGGGGTCTGCCACGCCCGCGTGTTCCAGGGCAGAGGCGAAGAGACTGGTGATCTTGAGGCTGTCCCTTGGCAGAGACTGGATCCCTCTTGTCAGGGTGATCATGCCCCGGTCCGAAAGGGTCCCGAAGCATTTTGCCATGGCCTCTGTCGTAAGCATATAGTCCTCGTGAAGTGATTGCAGTCCCCCGCCAGTCGAAAACCCTTCGGCTGTCACGATATGGATAATATCGAACTTTTCCTTTGTCCTGCCGACGTAGACATGGGGTTCCTGCGTCACGACCTCCGTGCCCGGCCGCATAAAAACATTCCCGCTCAGACCGGAGAGTTCATTCCTGAAAAGGCCGCTCAGCTGCCCGTTGCCCTGCACGACCGTGATCTTCGATGCCCCGAACCGCTTTGCGAGCCAGACATTCACCCCTCCCACTTCACCCAAGAGGAGGACCTTCGGCCTGTCGATCAGACGATAGGCAAGGGACTGGGGCGTAAAATCGAGAATGGCTGCGTCACGGGCATTTCGTATTTTGAAAATGGTACCTGCCAGCTCTCCGTCGATAAGCAGCGCAAGCTGCCGAGGGGGAAGAATGTCACCCTGGAGACCGGCGAAAAGCGTCTGATGGAGCTGGTCCGATTCATACACATCGATCCGGCCTCTCGGCCCGCTCCTGGTCAGAAGCTTCTTCGCCCCTGACTGGAGTGAAAGGCGGTCAAGATGCGCCATCGTTTTATACTGATCGATGACCGCACCGGTGTCGTAGATGAAGAAAAGGAATAAGAGAACCGTGCCCGAGACAAGCAGAGATACGGTCAGGGGAAGGAACTTTTCCGTCAGATACTCCCTGAAGGAGGCGATCCATGCGAAGAGCGCACCACAGACCACCGCGGCAACGAACCGCGGGAAATCAAACGGCTGGATATACGAAAGGGCCACGACCGAGATGATGCCGCCCGCCCCGCTCCCAAAGAGGTTCAGTCCGTAAACAACGGGGACATTCCCGCTGAAATGGATCAGGATGAGGCCGATGATCGTGCCTGCGAAGAAAAAAGGGACAAAAAGCAGAAAGACGTACAGGACGAGCAGGAGGACCTGCTGCCCGCTGTACAGAAGGTACTGGATATCAAGGGGAATATGTTCTGCCAGCAGATATGAGCCCGGGACAGAGACGAAAAAAAGGAAGATGAGCATGAGCGACCCGGAAGGGAAATTCCTTCTCAGCCAAATTGAGGCAAAGGTCAGAAACGTGCCGCTTGCGCCGAACCCCAAAAGTGCGATGCTGATGACAAGATATGAGAAGTGATGATATTTCGCGATCGAGAGCGAGCGCATCAGCCCGATCTGATAAACGATGACCGCTGCGGAGATAAGAAAGAGAGAGACGCTGTTCAGGGCATTCAGGCGAAAGGAGGACTCCCTTTGAGACGCCTCCGGCTGGTCCATCACTGTCCCGCTTTTCCGGTCAGGGGAACAAACTGGACAGGAAGCACCTGCCGCGTCTTCAGTGCTCCTGATGCGTCCTTGGTCACCACCATGAGCATCTGTACCTGATACGCCCCGCCGACCGGTATCACGATCCTTCCACCGGGCTTGAGCTGCCTGATGAGAGGCGGCGGGACATGGCCGGCAGCTGCGGTAACGATGATCGAATCAAAGGGTGCACGCTCCTCCCATCCGAAATAGCCGTCGGCAACGCGCACCTCGACATTCGCATACCCGAGGCGGCTGAGCCGTACCCGTGCTGATTCGCCGAGCTCTTTGATGACCTCGATCGTGTAGACTTTCTTCACGAGTTCCGACAGGACCGCGGCCTGGTAGCCGCTACCGGTGCCGATCTCTAGTACGACATCGCCCTTTTTTGTTTCGAGGAGGTCTGTCATCAGGGCAACGATAAAGGGTTGGGAAATGGTCTGCCCATGGCCGATCGGCAGGGGAACATTCAGGTAGGCGCTGTCCCGAAGATGCGCGGGGACGAATTCGTGCCGGGCCACCTTTGCCATTACGTCCATGACGCGCTTGTCGATAAAGTTTCTGCCGAGAGTTGATGAGGCATAGAGCGCATCCTGATCGATCTCCCTGAGCATCTGTTGGGATTGCTTCCTGTGGCCATCAGAAATCAGGGCATAAGAGGCAACTTCGCACCCTGTGACGAGAATGAGCATGAGCAATATCCTGACCATGGCAACCCCTGAACTCATTATATCGCATTCGGTCCGCGGGTGCGGCCGCACCGAAAAAAAGGCGGGCAACAGTCCGCGCAGCGTGCCGCGTGCCATTCAGTTGCGAGGCAACACACTATCGGAAGGCGGAAAGGTCCCGTTCAGTCAGTCCGCATCTTCAAAGCTCTTCCGGAGTTCAGCGAGCTTTTCCCGGTATGCTTCGGCATCTCCGTAATCGACAAAATGATGATACCGCGAATGGGGACGCGCCTTGCCGGACGCGTGTTTGACGGGGCACCAGTACTGTTCGGTACGTGCCCCGATCTCATTGATATAGGATGCCAGTCCGTTAAAATAACTGCAGTAGTCGCAGTTGAACCGTTCGATGACATTGAGGTATTTAAGGTAATGCCGGTCCAGGACAATATGGTCCCGCCGTTTCACTCTTGGGATCCCGTAGATCGGAAAGCAGAGAAACTGATAGAGGGTCACGCACCCGTCCAGGAGAAATGCCGGCATGATCATGAGGTAGATCACCGGGGCAGAAAGAACATTCAGCGGTTTTGCCTCAAGGATGTATTTCATCAGTCCGCGGGAAAAGGTCCTCTGGATCCGAAGGACCTCTTCCTCAAAGATGATCTTCCTTTTTTGTATCCTGTACTGGAACTCCTCTTCCTTGCGCTTGATCTCTTCCTGAACGCTCTTTTCGAGCGCCCTGATCTCTTTCAGGACCTCATTCAGATGATTGTTCATAATATCTCCGATCTTCAGCCGGCTTTGGTATGCGTCTCTGTGCAGCAGGACAACATCGTCTTCACCACTGTACCATACCCGGGACGAAAAGAGATGACCCTCCGGGCATACAGATCTTCTGACAGACAGGACAGCGGATATCCGATGCCGTCAAAGGTCGTTCCCGATGACCGGGCGGCATCTGAAGGACGGGGCTACCTGTTCACGCTGGCCGCGAGAACAAAATTGTCAACGAGGAGGGGATCGAACTCCCTGCCGGCCATGGCATTCAGCAGTCCAAGGATCGCGGGGGGATCGAGGGGCTTGCGGTGCGGCAGGTCTGAGCTCAGCGCGCAATACCAGTCCGCGATCCCGACCATCTGGCTGACCAGATGCAGCTTTTTGGCATGACGCCGGGTTTCCGGATAGCCGGTCCCGTCGTATTTCATATGATGCTCAAACGCAACGATAGCGGCAAGAACCGGCACTTTTTTTATCGCCGACAGAAGCGCGGCGCCGTAGACAGGGTGTTTTTTCATCAGCTTCCACCCCTCCTCGTCAAGCGAGTCATGCCGGTCCTCAAGATAGCGGGGCAGCATCGTCTTGCCGGCATCGTGCACAAGGGCCGCGAACCCGATATCATGGAGCAGGGCGTTTCCCAGTCCGATGTGTTCTGCCTGCAGCACGGAGAGCATCGCGACATTATATGCGTGGACGTAAAAACGGTCTTCGCCGGCGCTGTCGGGGAGCAGCAGCCGTGAAAGATCGCGGCTCTTTCTGATGCCCGCGATGATGCCGCCCACGATCCCATCCACGTTCGGCATATCGACGTTCTTATAGAGACGGATCTCCCGGTACAGTCTTCTGACGGCGGCGATCTCATGGACGTCAGCCAGGGACGGCTCCTGCTCTGTTGTTTCCGTCTTCCGGAAAGAGCTTACGACGATGTTCTCAAACGTGCCAAAGGCGCCCCCCGAGGACGAAAGTGCGAGGAAGAATCCCTTCAGTTCTTCCGCATCGATCCCTTTTCCGAAAATGATCCTGGCAATGCCCCGCTGCCGCAGCTTCACGAAGAGCTTCTTTGCTTCCGCCGTGTCCACGGCAACAGAAACCCCGTTGATGCGCAGAACATTATGGTCTTCCGCGTCGATGACCACCTTATTTTGTACCATATGAAGCCTGAGGCTGCCGAGCGCCTCAGTCGTATGCTGCATGATGGAAGGGTGATGGCCCGGATAGAGCCTGCAGCTGTTCAGTGCAGCTGCCAGCGGTACGATCATCCTTGCAAGCTCCTGACCCATGCTATTGCCTCTGCGTCAGGCGGTCGTGCCGCTCTGCAAGTTTTCTGCTCAATGCGACTATTTCCCTGTTGTTCAGGCGCAGTCCGTAGTCGATGAACGGCTTTATCGCCGTGACCGGATAATGGTGCAGTGTCTTGTAGATGTCGAGCCTGAGCCGGTCATGGTCCTCCTTATGGACCATGCTCGTCTCCCTGCAGATGCGCAGGAGAGGATTGAGCGCGCTCCCATGGCCGATCCTCCCCAGGGCCCGGATGATCGTCCTCTTGAAGAGGAATCTCTTGCCCATGATGTCCTTTTCCCGGAGAAGCCTCACGAGATGGGGCAGCGCCTCCCGTATCCTGTGGGCCCCCGCGAGCAGGACCGCCCCTTTCTGCAGCTGGAAATTCTCGCTCGAAAGCAGTTTCACGACCGCTGGCTCAGCGGCCGGGTCCTGAAAGCTCAGGAGCGTCCGCAAAGCTTCGAGACGGACCAGAGGTACGTCGTGGCTGAGGAATTCCCTGGCCTCGGAGGCATGACTGCGGCCGTGGCATTCCCTGAGAAGAAACAGCATATTGCGGAGCACATACCAGCGGCTGTCCCTCAGGCGCTTCATGATATGGACAAGCACTTCTCCCCGCGCAGCTGTCAGCAGCGAGATCATGAACCTCCGCTTGCTGATATCGGGCTCATCGCTCAGAGCATCGAGGAGATAGGGTATGAGCGACGAGCGGAGCGCCCGCGCAAGGTTACCGGCTGCTTCACGCTGCTTCCTGCCGTAGCGGCGCAATGACTCGACGATGACTGCGTTGAACTGGTCGGTCGAGTAGATCCTGTTGAGCATCATGGCGGCCTGAAAACTGTTCTTCCCCTGCAGGGCCTGCGATTTCAGGGCATTGAAGATTTCGAGCACCTTTTCAAACACTCCCTTTTCCGCGTACAAGGCCGCTGCCGACGCAAGCGGTTCCGTCAGCGCCTGATACGCTTCTCCTTCAAGACTGTCGGTCTCGATCAGTTCCAGCATGACGGAAAAGGCGGCATCGGACACGGCCTCTTCAGCGCAGGCCTCGAGGACCAGGGCAGCGGACAGCGCATGCCCTTTCAGGGTATCCCCGCGCTTCGCGGAACGATCATCCCCTGCTGCGGCCGTGCGGAACTGAGCCAGGTGCTCCGAATGGAACAGATGTGCCCATTCATCCCTGAGCTCGATATCATGCAGCACTGCTTTTCCTTCCGCGACAAAATCGAACATGAAATCGGACTGCGGCACCGTTCTTCTGACATAGGGGGAATACGGTCCCAGGACCTGTTCTGACGCGCTGGCAGAAGCCGCGCGATCATAGGTTTCGGCGGGAACGTTCATGATCGCGGCGCGCTCCTCGTCGCTCTCCGCGCTTTCAAAGTTCGTGAGTGCCTGAAGCGTCCTGAACGCAGGCCTCAGAACGGGCTTCAACCCTTTCAGAAAAACCAGGCACCGTTGCTTTGCGTCATCCGTGTCAAGATATCCCGGTCCCCCGAAGCAGGCCTCGGTGATCCTCCCGATGACAGCCTCGCGCGGGACGCTGAAAAGCATCATGTTCAGCAGGTGAGCCAGACGGACAGGGTCGGCATTCCTGAGGACCTCTTTCTCCCCCTCGGGCAGTGCCCGCTCGAGCAGCGCCTCCATAGAGGGCCAGAACTCGTCCCCCGACGCTTCCGGGCTGCCCGTCATGATCATGCCGGGGTCGGAAGAGGGCTCATGCCCTTCCGTGGATGCCATATTCCGGAGGCTGAAGGCGTCGTCACCGGCATGTTCACCGTTCCTGCCCCCTGCCATGGCGTCTTCGGGGCCGGAGAACATGCGCGCCCCTCTTTCCGGTTCATTGAGCATGGTGCTCTCATAGCCGGGGATCAATCCTTCCGCCTGTTTATCTGCAAGGCTCCATGAAGGAGAATCAGAGGGCTCAGACCGGTCAGGCAGCGCGGATATGCTCGAAATGCTTTTTTCCGTCATGGCCTTCAGAAGTTCTTCAAGGGAATATCTCTTCAGTGAGATGATCTTGTGAAAACCGATAAGTTCCCTGCGGGTCAGGTCGTTGGATATGGACAGGGTACCGATCTGGTTGCTCCTCATCCAGGCGGAAAAATTCCCGAACACGGGAAGGTCCTCTCCGGGGGACTCCCCGTCTATAAGAACGCCGTTGTCTTTCATCTCCAGACTGATGGACGACTTCTTCTGAAAAGCCCTTTGCAGGCACTGATAGGAATTCTTCAGGGAATCACTTACCAGGGGATGATCGTACGGGTAGAGGTAGGAGTTCACATGCGCGGCATACAGATTGATGATCGCCTCGGAAACATGCCGTATCTCCCTCGAAAAGGAGCTTTTGCTGAAGGTCTTCTGTGTGGTGCCTGATACAGGCCTGACAGAACTCATAATTTCACAAGCATATCGATCGCTCCGGCGTTCAGCTCCTGCAAAGGCATCAGGAAGCTGTTCTTCATCTTACCAGATGTTCAGCACCGAAGAAAACAGCTTCCGGCAGCGTCGTCAGGGCAGACCGTCATGCCGCAAGAGCATGCAGCACAAAAAAAGCCCGATCGGTCAATCGATCGGGCCTTCTATAATAATCCGGCAGCTACCTACTTTCCCAGGACCTCACGATCCAAGTATCATCGGCCATGGAGGGCTTAACTTCCGTGTTCGAAATGGGAACGGGTGTGACCCCTCCGGCAAAACCACCGGAAACCTGATTTCCAGAGCAATAATTATAACATCAAAGAACAGTTGCTTGTCAACATGTTTTTGACAACAGGAGGGAAGAGAAATAAGGGTCAAGCCACACGGCCAATTAGTACTGGTCAGCTGAACATATTACTATGCTTACACCTCCAGCCTATC
>VEOY01000208.1 GCA_012026685.1 Nitrospirota bacterium | reverse complement strand
TGGAGCAGGAAGGGTATGAGGTCGAGACCTTCCTGAACGCAGCGCCGGCACTGGAGCGGCTTAAGAGCCAATCGTTCGATGTGGTCGTCACGGACTACAAGATGAAGGGAATCGACGGCATGGAGGTGCTGAATACGGTGAAGCGCCTCTACCCGCAGATCAAGGTGATCATGATAACGGCATTTGCGAACCTTGACACGGCAATTGAAGCGCTCCGGGGAGACGTGCACGATTTCTTTCCCAAGCCCGTCAAGATCAAGGAACTCAAGGCATCGATCAAAAAGGCGCTGCCCGGAGAGGCATGAGCAGAATGTCTTCACTCCTGCGCTCCGTCATTCTTGCCGCCGGCAAACGCCTCCTCGGCCTCAGCCTGGGACGGAAGGCAAATGATTTCAGGGACCTGTTCGGACAGTTCAGACAGGTCCTGGAACTCCACAATACTGCGGCTGAACGCATTGCCGATATGGGCGAGAAGCTGAGCGGAGAGTATATCTTCGATATTGTCTATATCCGACAGGCTTACGACGAACTGCACCGGATCTTTTCCGGTTTTATTCAGGGCTTTTCCGTACAGACAAAGGACCGCTATCCCGGGCTGCGCGGAAGGCTGGACACTATCGATCATGAGATCAGGCAGCTTATCGACCACGATGAAGTGCCGAGCGCGGATATTGTTGTTCCCCTGAGTGCCGCGGGGACAAACCGCCTGCGGGATGTCGGCGGAAAGATGGCAAATCTCGCGGAGGCGGGAAGACTTCCGGAAGTCACTATCCCTCAGGGGTTCGTGATAACCACCAGGGCATTCGACGAGTTCCTGGACCACAATGGTCTCAGCGAAAAGGTCTCCGGACTTTCAGAAAGATGGGAAAAGGATGTTTCCGCACTCGACGATGTCCGGTCCGCCGTCCTTGCAGGGGCTATTCCTCCCCCTATCTCTGCTGCTCTCGGAAATGCCCTTGACGAGTTGGCGTGCAGCGGACCGCTTGGTTTTCTCGCAGTACGAAGCAGCGCTGTCGGAGAGGACGGGGAATACTCATTCGCAGGCCAGTTCGAGACCATTCTGAACTTGCCCGCGGACCTGCCGTCCCTTTCTTCTGCCTTCAAGCAGGTGATCGCGAGCCTCTTTTCACCCGGACCATTCCTGTACTGCAAAAGGATAGGCTGCGATGCAGCCGCAATAAAGATGGCAGTGGGCTGCATCCCTATGATCAACGCATCTTCGAGCGGCGTCACGTATTCTTCAGACCCGTCCGGAAACAGCAATGAGATACTGATCAACGCTACCTGGGGGCTCGGGAAATCCCTTGTCGAAGGTCAGGTAGATGCGGATACCTATTGGCTTGACCGCTCCCCTCAGCCCGCTGTTCGCGAGAAAAAGATCGGCGCGAAGACAACGATCATCGTCGCGGCAGAGCACGGGGGGACCGAGGTCATGAAGACGCCCGCGGAAATGGTCCAAAGCGCAGTGCTCAATGACGAGGAACTCTTGGTCATGGCAAACCAGGCACTACAGATCGAACATCTTTTCCGGAGACCGCAGGACATCGAATGGGCCATGGACAGGGACCGCAGGATAACCGTCCTGCAGACAAGACCGCTTCAGCAGAATATCTCGTCCCGTACTGAAAGGATGACGGTTGGTCCTGACAAACCGTCAGTATTGCAGAACTTCTCCGGCATTCCGGTCAGAAAGGGCACGGGCGCGGGAGAGGTGTTCATACCCGCAGCAGCGGACGATCTTGACGGCTTTCCAAAAGGCGGCGTGCTTGTCGCCAGGCACGACTCGTCGCATTTCATCCGGATCATGCCCTACGCATCGGCCATCCTGACGGATATGGGCACAGCGACCAGTCATATGTCCTCGCTCTGCAGGGAATTCAGAGTTCCCACTGCGGTGAATTGCGGCACTGCCACTGCTTCCTTGTTGAACGGGCAGCAGGTCACGGTAAGCATCGGAGAGGACGGCGCCGTTGTCTATGACGGAATTCACCGGGATATCTTTGCGAGCAGCGGCAATGAGGCCATTGAGGAACTCTATGAGTTCAGAAAGAAGAAATACCTCCTGCGGTACATATTCCCGCTGAATCTCGTTGATCCGTACCGGGACGATTTTTCCCCGGAAGGCTGCAGAACGCTGCATGATATCCTGAGGTTCATCCATGAAAAAATGGTCCTGGAGCTTGTAGAAGCAGCGGAAGGGGGATTGAGCGACCGCACCGCTGTACGCCTTGATCTGCCTGTCCCTGCCGGGATCGTGGCGGTCGACCTCGGGGGAGGGATCGAACCGGGAGAACGCGGCAAAGCAGTGACCATCGAGCGGGTCACCTCCATTCCGCTGCGCGCGGTCCTCGACGGACTGACATACCCCGGAGCGTGGCACACCGAGGTCGTAGCGCTGCACGCAGGCGACCTCTTTGCCGGCATGATGAAGCTCGCCGACCTCACTGCTCCAACGGCAGGCAATCCCACCTCGAATCTGGCGGTCGTATCGGGCGAATATCTTAACCTCAGCCTGAAATTCGGATACCATTTCACGATGCTCGACTGCTACTGCTCGCCCAACAGGACCAATAATCACATATTTTTCAGGTTCTCGGGAGGAGCGACCGATCTGGTCAAACGCTCCCGCAGGATCAGACTGATCGAAAGCATTCTGAAGACATCAGGGTTCATCTGCGAGAGCCGGAGCGCCCTGATCACTGCGCGCATATCCAATATCGGTCAGGATGAAATGGTCGGTATGCTGAACATGATCGGACGGCTGCTGGCGTACACCCGGCAACTGGATGCAGTTCTGCACAGCGACGAGTCCACAGACCTTCATATCAGCAGCTTCCTGCGCGGCGATTACCGCCTGTAATTACTGCGGCACATTACAATGACTGCAGGAAGCAGACCTATACAAACCGCCCCCGCAGAGGTAATATCTAATCAGGAGCATGCAGGATATGCCGCACATCAGACTATCACCAGAAAAAGTGTTCCCGTTTCTTCGGTGGCGTTCTCTCGTCACAAAGCGGACGCTCCGTGCGGACCTGCTTGCGGGCATCACCGGCGCCATTATCGTTCTGCCGCAGGGCGTCGCATTCGCCATGATCGCGGGACTGCCTCCTGAGTACGGCCTCTATTCAGCGATCGTCCCCGCGGTCATTGCGGCGCTATTCGGTTCATCGTTCCACCTCATATCCGGCCCGACCACAGCGATATCGATCGTCATATTCACATCGCTCAGCCCCCTCGCCGACCCCGCGAGTCCCGGGTACATCGAGATGGCCCTGACACTGACATTCCTGGCAGGATTGTTCCAGCTCATGCTCGGCTTCGCACGCCTTGGCGCCATGGTCAATTTTGTGTCTCATTCCGTCGTTGTTGGTTTCACCGCGGGCGCGGCCATACTGATCGTGACAAGCCAGCTCAGCAATGTCATCGGCATCACAGCCATAAAAAAGCATTCTTTCATTCATATCCTGGCCGATATCGTGCAACGTCTGCCGGAGACCAACTTCTATGTCCTGGGCATAGCCCTGGCCACGCTCGCGACAGCTGTCCTGTTCAAGGTCTTTCTCCCGCGCTGGCCGGGAATGCTGATCGCCATGATCGGCGGAAGCGTCATGTCGGTCCTTCTGAACGGCGCTGAACATGGTGTACGTCTCATAGGCTCTCTCCCCGGTCATCTTCCGCCTCTTTCCCTGCCGGATCTGACAACGGCTTCGATTCGCCAGCTGGCGCCTCCGGCGCTCGCCATAGCCATGCTCGGGCTTACCGAGGCGGTCTCCATCGCCCGCTCCATAGCCACCCGCTCCGAGCAGAGGATAGACAGCAATCAGGAGTTCGTCGGGCAGGGGCTCTCGAATATCATCGGCAGTTTTTTTTCCGGTTACGCGTCATCGGGGTCTTTCACGAGAACCGGGGTCAATTACAATGCAGGGGCGAAAACTCCTCTGGCCGCGGTCTTTGCCGCCCTTGCGCTGACCGGAATTCTCCTGCTCATAGCGCCGCTCACTGCATATCTGCCCATCGCCTCCATGGCGGGCATACTTCTCCTGGTGGCTTTCAATCTGATCGACACCCATCATATCAGGGCGATCATCAGGGTCAGCAGGCCCGAAGCCGCGGTAATGGCGGTGACCTTTTTCGCGACGCTGTTCGTTGAGCTCGAGTTCGCCATCTATGCCGGCGTGATCCTTTCACTCATCCTGTATCTCAATCGCACCTCGCATCCGAATTTTGTCACGATCGTGCCTGACCCGGATGCCAGGAGAAGGAGCTTTATCAATATCCAGCAAAAACCGCTTCCGGAGTGCCCCCAGATGACGATCGTCCGCATCGACGGTTCCATTTTTTTCGGTGCGGTAAATCATGTCGCGGAGGGGCTTGAGCAGATCACGAAGGAACGCCCTGAGCAGGCGCATATCCTGATCGTGGGAAGCGGCATCAATTTCATCGATGTCGCGGGCTGCCAGATGCTCTCGCAGGAGGCCCATCGCCTGAAGCTGAACGGCAGGCAGGTCTATCTCTGTTCGCTCAAGAGCGCTGTCGTCGAGGTGATGGAACGCGGGGGCTGTGGCAGGAGCATCGGCAACGAGAATATCTTCCGCTCAAAGCTCGCTGCGTTGAGGTCGATCGTCCCCCGCCTGGATCCCGAGCGCTGCCGCGTCTGCACGGTCCGTATCTTCAATGAATGCGCTCAGATGCCCGGTGCTGACCGGCAGCGGGCATCCTCAGATATGACTGTCTCCGGACGTCAGTGACTGAATGCTTCTTTATCCGGTATCGTTTATAATACGAGCGCCATGTCACTTCAGAAGAAGATCATACTCAGCTTTCTGATCAGTTCAGCTCTCATAGCCGTCCTCGCTATCTTCGCGTATGTGAACTTTATCGAGATCAGAAAGGAGATCCAGTATCTCGAGCTCTCCGACACGCTCCGCAGCAAGACCCTTCAGCTCCGGCGCCATGAGAAGAACTTCTTCCTCTACCGGGATGTCAAAGAGCTCGAGAGCGTGCATCGGTATATTGCCGAGATCAGGAGCATTCTCGCGCAGAACAAACTGCTCGATTCTCCGGTGCAGATCGGGGCCCTGCAGGGAAAGGTCGACGATTACCAGCAGCGCTTCACCCGCATAGAGTCTTTGACCTGGTCTTTTCTCGATGACATTGCCAGGCTGAAGGCCCAAAAAGGCGAATATGCCATCTTCTTTCCTCTCATGGAATCGACGTTCCTTGAAAGCCCTTTAATAATCGCCGAACAACTCAGGATCCTTTTCAAACTGGGCCCGGAATCCCCGATACTGATCAGCCTGAAAGAACTCGACACCGAGATCATCTCGCTGAGAAAGACCGGTGAGGAAATACTGACGGTATCAAAAGACCTGGACACGGTCACCCGGCAGAAGGTAGACCGCACGATCAGCGTTTCCCAGACTGCGCTTGTTATTCTTTTCCCGCTTTTCCTTCTCGTCGGCATCTCCGCCCTCGTTATCATTGTCCGCAGCGCCGTAAAACACCTGAAGATACTGGCGGGAGCGATCGAAAAGACCGGAAAGGGAGATTTCACCTCGTTGCCGGCCTCGTCCAAACATGACGAGGTCGGAGCCCTCATCGATGCGTTCAACAGGATGGAAAATGACCTTATTGCCAGGGACCGCGAGATCGAAAAGAAGAATGAGGAACTGCTCCAGAGCAGAAAGCTCGTGTCGCTCGGAACGCTCGCATCGGGTGTCGCCCATGAACTGAATAATCCGCTGAACAATATCTACCTGGCTGCCCAGATCCTTACTAAGGAGATCGACACTGAGACCTGTCCGGACATAATAAAAGAAACGGTTGGTGACATCTATTCACAGACCCTGAGGGTTAAGAGGATCGTGAGCGATCTGCTCGCCTTTGCGCGTGAGAAGCCTCCGCAATTTGCTCCGGTTCAGATCACAGCCCTTATCAAAGGCATTCTGACGCAGATGGACGCGACAGAAGACCTGCAGGATGTCCGGTATTCGGTCCAGGCGCCGGACGACGCATCGGTGTTTGCTGACAGCCACATGATGGAGCAGGTCTTCATCAATCTCTTCAGCAATGCCGTTGACGCCATGGAAGGCAAAGGTTCCCTCAATGTGGCAATAGAGCGGGAAGGAAATTTTGTCAGGATCAGGGTCTCGGACACAGGCAAGGGAATACCTCAGGAGCAGCTGCAGAGGGTCTTTGACCCCTTTTTCACAACGAAGGACCACGGTACCGGTTTAGGCCTCGCCATCGTTTACAGTATAATAGAGAAACATAGAGGTAAGATCGAGGTGCAGAGCGAGCAGGGAAAAGGCACGGTCTTTCTCATAACACTGCCGGGAGGAGCATGAGCCACAGAATTTTGATTGCAGAAGACGAGGCAATATCACGAAAACACCTTATCTATGCGCTCGAAAAGGAAGGTTATGAGGTCACCGGGGCAACGGACGGGCTCGAGGCCTTCGCGCTGTTTGACCAGAATACCTATGACGTCGTGATCGCTGACATAAAAATGCCCGGCATGGACGGCCTTACCCTCCTCGACAAGATAAAGGATAAGGACCCCGACATGGACGTCATCATCATAACGGGGTTCGGCAGCATAGAATCCGCGGTGGAAGCGATGAGAAAGGGCGCTTCCGAATATGTCACCAAACCGTTCAACCTTGATGAGCTGAATCTCAAGATAGCAAAGGTCCTGAAAAAAAAAGGGATAGAAAGGGAGAACACGGCCCTTAAGATCACGCTGGGCATTGGCCAGGAATTTCCTTTTATCGCAAAAAGCCGCACCATGCAGCGCGTCGTTGAGGTGATCAGGAGCATTACCGGGTCAGATTGCAATGTCCTTCTGACCGGGGAAAGCGGGGTAGGAAAAGGCCTGGTCGCGAAGATCATCCATCACAGCAGCGCGAGAAAAGAGAAGCCGTTCCTTGCGCTCAACTGTGCCATATTCACCGAGGAACTTCTCGCCAGTGAGCTATTCGGACATGAAAAAGGAGCGTTCACCGGCGCGGTCAGCACGAAGAAGGGCCTTCTCGAAGTAGCTGATTCAGGCACCCTCTTCCTGGACGAGATAGCGGAAATGTCGCCGACCGTACAGGCAAAACTGCTGAAGGTCATTGAGGACCGGGAGTTCATCCGTGTCGGCGGCACCCGTCCGATACGGGTCGATGTCAGGTTCATTGCCGCCACGAACCAGAACCTCACGGCCATAATCAAGGAGGGCAAGTTCAGGGAAGATCTCTATTACCGCCTCAACGTCATGGACATCTATATACCACCGCTGAGGGAACGCAGAGAGGACATTGTTCCTCTTTCAAAACATTTCCTGCAGAAATATGCGAAGAAAGAGAATAAGAAGATCACGTCTTTCAATAAGGATGCCATGGAAACGCTCATGTCATACGGCTTTCCGGGCAACGTCAGAGAACTGGAGAATATCATCGAACGCGCGGTGATCCTCGAGAAGAACCGCTCCATCCATGCCGAGAGCCTGCCGCAGACCATCAAACTGTTCAATGTTGAGACCATATCTCCCAACAAGCTCAGAACGATCGAAGAACTCAACAGGGAATATGCGGAGAGGATCCTCGACTTCGTCGATCAGAACCGCTCAAAGGCAGCGGAACTTCTCGGCATCTCGCGTACCAGCCTCTGGCGCATCCTTAAGCGGTAGCCTGATTCACTCACGCGGAGTTCCTGCTGCTCCACGACCTGAAATATCTTCTGACCAGATACACGATAAAAATGACGAGCACGAGGAACACTCCTGCGTGCTCAACCCTGGCCATATCTCTTTCAAATACCTGCAGGCTGTTGCCGCCCAGATAGCCTGCGCCTGCCATGACAGCGACCGTCAGGGTCAGCGAACAGGCATCTGTCAGGATGAATATTGCCGCGGGCATCTTCATCACGCCGGCAGCCAGAAATATCTGCGCCCTCAGCCCTATCAGGTGCCTGCCTGCGAGTATCAGGATTATGCCCCTCTTTCTGAAGCGTTCCTCGAGCGATAAGAGCCGTTCCCTGGTCACCATCCTCTGAAATCTCGGATGATCGACGATCCTGCCGCCGTACTTCCTCCCCACGGCATAAATAAGGATATCCGCGATCAATGCTCCGGCATAGACGACGCTCAATGCAGGCATTGCGCTGATGATCCGGTGAGAGATCAGAAATCCCGCAAGGATGAGCGTAGTATCTTCGGGAAACGGCAGACCTATACCCCCAAGGATGAGGAGCAGAAAAAGGCCGAGGTACGGGAAATGAGCTGTCAATGCCGAAAAGTCAGGCATGGCAGTTCATACACTATGAATAAGGTATAGCACAAGGAACACGGCAACAGCCAGAAGCGAGATCATAAGAAGCAGGTCAAGAATGACGGACGGCTGAAAGGTGTCGTTGTCGATCTGCCGCTCAACTTTCTTGTATCTGATGAAAGCAAGCAGTCCCATGACCGCACCGAATCCGACCAGCACTACCCCCAGCACCGCAGAATAACCCGGCGAAAAAGCGGCGGTCTTCTCTGCGTCGCCGCGATGGAGTCCTTCTGAAACCATGAGATACGCGGAGACCTGCCGCAGGAAGAGACCAAACTTCTCAACAACAAATCCAAACGCCATGATCGCAATGCTGGTGCGTATCCATGCCAGAAACGTCCGTTCGTTGGCCATGTGGACGCGCCTGTTCCTGACCTTATGCATGTTCTGATCTTCGGCCTGCTCAGTCTTCATACATTCATTATACAATGCAACCCCCAGTATGACCCAGCCGTATTATCGTTTCAGCCATGTTCATAATTGAAACACTTTGCCGCAGAGGCCTTGTCAATATTTCCTTCCATATCAAGAAGTTACCACTTGGCACAAAGATTGGTTTATAGGGGGTGATTCCAACAGGAGGTTAAGCAGATGACGGACAAAATATTATTTGTGACAAGAGGAGGCGACCACTGTGATGAGGGTTTTTCGTACGTACTTGAACTTGCAAAGACCCTCAATGCACGTGTGGAGGCTCTGATCATGCGGCCTGCACATCTGTCAGACGATTTTGAGGACCTCATGGCCGCAGCGACCT
>VEOY01000099.1 GCA_012026685.1 Nitrospirota bacterium | reverse complement strand
GCATCGGACGTGAACATCGATGTTTCTGTCAGGGAAGAGGCGTGCACGCTCGGTATTGTGCCGACCGCATCAACGACCGCGACACTTGCCATGGGCGATGCCCTGGCCGTCGCGCTCCTGACCAAACGCGGCTTCAGGGAGGAAGACTTTGCGTTCTTCCATCCCAGCGGAAGCCTCGGGAAAAAGCTCTTTGTCCGGGTCAAGGACCTCATGCACAGCGGCGACGCGCTTCCGATCACCTCTCCTGACGCATCGCTTACCGAAGCGGTCATGGAAATTTCCTCGAAAAGGCTCGGCACCACCGTCATCGCCGGCGGAGACCGAAAGATCCTTGGTGTAATAACGGACGGGGATGTGCGGCGGGGCATCGAAAAATGGGGCAAGGCCTTCTTCGATATGCGCGCCCGCGAGGTCATGACCAGAGATCCGAAGATGGTCTCTGAAGACGAATTGGCGGCAAAAGTGCTGGGCACCATGGAAAAGCATTCCATTACGTCTTTGCTCGTGAGTGATGGGGAAACCCATGTCATCGGGGTCATCCATCTCCATGACATACTGAAACAGGGGATCGTGTAGATGAAAAGCGCGGGCAACGCGGAAGCGGGCAAGAGGCTAAAGGCTGAGGGCGCAAGGGCACGGGCACGGGGCATAAAGATGCTCATCCTCGATGTCGACGGCGTGCTTACGGACGGCAGCATCATCCTGGACGATAATGGCAACGAGTATAAGGCATTTCATGTACGGGACGGCCATGGCATAAAGATGCTTCATAAGGCCGGCGTCAACGTGGCTATCATAACGGGCAGACATTCAAAGGTAGTGGAGCGCAGGGCCCAGGAACTGGGCATTACGGAAGTCTTTCAGAAATGCCTGGACAAGAGGGTGGCCTACGCACAGCTGCTAAAGCAGTACTCCCTGAAGAATGCCGAGGTCGCCTACATCGGCGACGACATCATCGACGCACCCATCATGTCTCTTGTGGGCCTGCCCGTAGCCGTGGCCGATGCCGCGGATGAAGCCAGGAAATTCGCCCTCATGGTGACGAAGAACCGCGGGGGCAGGGGGGCTGTCCGTGAGGTGACGGATTTCATCCTGAAGGCAAAGGGTCTCTGGCAGGGAATGTTCAATGCGTACTTTGAAGGTTAACCTCCCCACAGCGCTCACCTTAAGCAGGATCGTCCTTATCCCGGTCTTTGTCCTGGCGGTTTATAATCATCCTGTCATCGGAGCGATCGTATTCAGCATTGCCTCGATCACCGATTTCCTGGACGGTTACCTCGCAAGGAAATCCGGTCAGATAACCAAGTTCGGGATCATTATGGACCCTCTGGCCGACAAGTTCCTCGTAATATCAGCGCTTATCGTTCTGGTCGACATGGAACGGCTCTCTGCTCTTATCGCGATCGTCCTGATCGTGCGTGAGTTCCTCGTTACCGCGTTGCGGGTAGTGGCGCTCTCGCGAGATATCGTCATCCCGGCGGAGACCGGGGGCAAACTTAAGACAGGGGCTCAGATCACCTCGATCCTGTGTCTCATACTCGTCGGCAGTGTTTTCGACAACTTCCCCTTTGACCTGTATGACGCCGGCATGGTCTTCATCTGGATCGCCCTCATACTTGCCGTTGTGTCGGGGGTCCAATATACCGTCTCTTTCTGGAAAAAAGTGTGAAGATCGTTCTGCTGTCTCTCGCCGGTTTTCTGCTCGGCTCCATACCGACGGGCAAGATCATCGCCGGGAGCATGGGCATTGACCTGCAGAAGACCGGCAGCGGCAATATCGGCGCAACCAATGTCCTCCGCACCACCGGCAAGCTGCCCGCCCTGCTCACCCTCATCGGCGATATGGCCAAAGGATCCGTTGCTGTCCTTGTCGCAAGATATTTTGAGGTAGGGCCCTGGTACGAGGGTCTAACGGGTATCATGACGGTGCTGGGCCATAACTTTTCCCTGTTTCTGAATTTCAAAGGGGGCAAAGGGGTCGCTACCGGCCTTGGCGTCCTGATCGTTTATGCGCCGCTGGCTGGTCTGACTACGGTTATCGTCTGGCTGCTGACCGTGCTTGTCACGAGGACGTCTTCTCTCGGCGCGATCATATCCTTTTGTATGCTGCCCCTCAGCATATATCTCCTTGACGCAAAGGAAAAGCTTCCTATTTCATTCATCATGAGTATAATAGTGCTAATACGGCACAAGGACAATATCGGCCGTTTGATAAAGGGTACGGAACCCAAAGTGGGCAGAAAGGCATGAAAAAATTTGCAGTGCTCGCACTTTTCTGTTTTTTGCTGTTGCCGGGCTTGTCCGCGGCAGAGGACTACTATGAGTCCCAGCTGAACAAGGGAATCCGGAACTCCGAAGTTTACTCCTACCTCCTCATGCAGGAAGCCCGCGGCAACAGGGCCGAGGCGGTCTCCCTGCTCAACAGGGCGATCCAATATTCTCCGGACCTGCCCGCCGTGTATTTCGCCATGGCAAGGGAAAAGTTCTCGTTCACTTCCGCAGGGGTCCTCGCCAGCGTCGACTATATCGTGGCAGGCATCGATGCCTATTCGCGGAACTTCTGGTGGTCTTTCAGCCTTGCCGGCGGTCTGTTTTTCAGCCTTGTCCTGTCCTTTATCATGGCCATGCTCAGCATAGCGGTCATCCGCAGCATCACTGACCTGCCGCTTGTCTCTCATGAGGTCGGCGAGTCAAAACAGAACTTCGTCCTTCTCATTGCACTATTGATCCTCTCCCTGATAAGTCCGCTGCTGTTCCTTGCTGCCATCCTGGTCATCCTCGGACTGTACATGTCCCGGATGGACAGAGCGGTGGTCTACTTTTTTCTTTTTATGCTGCTTGTTTCTCCCCTCATCTTCCGGACAGCGTCATACTTCCTGCATGTGTCTTCTTCAGGAAAGATGAAGGCGATCGTAGGGGTCAATGAATCCCGGGACCCCGCCTATGCGCTTACGGAGCTGAAAGATGCTGACGACCCCGCCTCACTCTTTTCCTATGCCCTTGCCCTGAAACGGACCGGCATGTACCACGAAGCTCTTGCAGCATACAACCGTCTGCTGAGGATGCGCCCGGATGCCCGGACCTACGTGGATGCCGGTAATGCATATGTTGGACTGGACGATATGCAGGAGGCGCTGCGAAACTTCCAGACCGCCGTCACCATACAGCCGCTCGCATCAGCCTACTACAATCTTTCCGTGGTATCCCGAGAACTCCTTGACTATGAAAAGGGGAATGAATATTACCGGAAGGCGCTCGAGACCGACCGTGACGCGGTATCCGTTTATCAGTCACTGGCTGCCAGAACGCCGAACCGGATCGTTGCCGATGAGCCGTTCTCTGCCCCGGCGCTCTGGAGAATTGCGCGTGACAACAGCGGAACCATTTCGGCCTTTAATCTTGTAGCACTCCCCGTATGGGCAAATGTCGCTGCCGCTCTTTTGCTGGCAGCAGCTCTTTTTTTCCTGACCTCCCGCTCGAAGAACAAGGCATATCGCTGCAGGAGGTGCACCGCCATATTCTGCCCGCGCTGCGAAAAACATATCATGTGGGGGCAGATGTGCTCTCAGTGCTTCCGCTCCCTGGTCAAACTTGATGAGACAGAGGTCAAGGAGCGTGTTGCCCGGCTTATGTCGATCTATGAGCATCAGAAAAAACGCAGGGACATCAGCAAGGTGCTTTCCTTCCTGCTGCCCGGTGCGGCCCAGGTCTTTGGAGGCAAGGTCCTCTATGGCCTCCTGTTCATGTGGCCGTTCCTCTTTCTCCTGCTCCTGCCGTTGACGAACGCCTTTGTGTCGTCAGGACCCATGATCTCACATTGGGTCGTAAACAGCTTCTCGCTGCTATTTGCGGCGATCGTATATATACTTTCGAATATCATCACGCGGCAAAGGATAGCAAAAGGATGGCTTTAGAAGGTTCCCTGAAAGATTTCGGCCTCGCTGATATCCTGCAGCTGATCTATTTCCAGCGCAAGACCGGGGCACTGTCCCTGGACGGCAAAATGGACAAGGTAAAGCTTTTCTTCATCGACGGCAACATTGTCGGGGCAGAGTCAAAGCGGCGGATTGAGGACAACCGTCTCGGCAAGATCCTGCTGAAGAAAGGGTTCATCAAAGAAGAGGCCCTGAAGGCGGTTCTCGAGGAGCAGCGGAGCTCGGGTATACGGCTGGGAACGGCACTGATCCAGCGGGGGCTGGTAGAAAAGGAAAAGGTCCAGGAGATCATTAACGCGCAGATAACGGAAACCGTGGTACAGCTCTTCGGCTGGAAGCAGGGGACCTATGAGTTTCTTACTCAGGGAGTTCCTCAGGACAAGGAACTGCCTTTTTCGCTCGATACGCAGCATCTCCTCATGGAAGGGCTCAGGATCGTTGACGAACTGTCTGCCATAAAGGACAGGCTCACGCTCGATACCCTTTTCAGGAGGACGGCCGCTGACAGTTCAGGCCTCAACAGCGAAGAAAAGGAGATCCTCGACCTTGTTGACGGGGAAAGCGATGTAAGCACGATCATCGACCTCGCAGGGAAAGACAATTATGAGGTCTCCAAAGCGTTACTCGCGCTCCTGGAAAAGGGATTTATCGAATCTGCGGCAGTTGCCCCCGTCATCTCTGCGCGCGAAGTTCCCGCAGCGGAAAAAGCGCCAGCCGCGTTCCTTGGCTACCTCCCGTATCTTGCGGTCGCGGCCTCGCTTATCCTTTCGTTTGTAATCGTTTTCATCCAGAAGGACGAGACCATGAAGGTCCATGCCGCGGCAAAGACGGTCGATGAGCTCCGTTTCTCGATCGAAAGATACAGACTGCGGCATGCCGCCTATCCTCAAACTCTTGATGAACTGACAGACAGAAAAGACCCCTGGGGCCAGCCATATCTGTACAGCGTTTCGGCAAATTCGTTTGCACTGAGAAGCGCGGGACCTGACATGACCCAGGGGACGAAAGACGATATTTTTTAGCCATGCCTTCCTCCAGCGCCGGAAAAGCTGTGGTACTCCTGAGCGGCGGCATCGACTCCGCAACCACGCTGGCGGTCGCGGGGGAAAATGGCCACGAACTGTATGCCATAACCTTCGATTACCACCAGAGGCATGCGCGGGAGCTCGCCTCTGCGCGCCTCGTGGCTGCGGCACACTGCGTGGAAAAACATCTTGTCGTGGTATTTGACCTCCACGATATCGGAGGTTCTGCCCTGACCTCCGCGATCGAAGTCCCGAAGTCCGGCCGAAAGACCGCGGCCAGGAAACCGAAGGAAGCAGGTCTTTTGCCACGCAACCCTGGCGCTTTGGCGATCCCCGTTACCTATGTCCCCGCGCGCAATACGATCTTTCTTTCCTTTGCGCTGGGATGGGCTGAAGTGTTGGAGGCCGAGAACATTTACATCGGCGCAAATGCGGTTGACTACAGCGGTTACCCTGATTGCAGGCCGGAGTATCTGCGTGCCTTCGAGCAGATGGCGAACCTCGCGACCAAGGCATCTGTCGAGGGAAAGCTCCGTTTCCGGATCAACGCTCCGCTCGTTTCCCTGACCAAGGCCCAGACAATACAAAAGGGGCTTGAACTGGGTGTAGACTACGGCCTCACCTGGAGCTGCTATGATCCGCAGCCGGTTTCCGGACACGGGGCAAAGGGCGCGGGGCAGGCAGCCGGACGAAGAGCCGCGGGCAGGAAACCCAGCGCAGAATTCAGGCCCTGCGGACAGTGCGACAGCTGCATGATCAGGGAAAAAGGTTTCAGGGAAGCGGGGATCAAAGATCCCCTGATCCATAAAAGATACAGAAGCCGGGCGCGAGGAGGGAACAAGTGATGGAGAAACTCTCTCATGAAGACTTCGTAAAGAAAGCGGCCGTCAGCCTGAACCCCGTTGAGGTCACGAACGGGCTTGCCCGGGAGGGGAAGATCGTGATCAGAGGGAAAAACGCTGACGAAGCTCTCAGGGCAGTGGGTCTCAAATGAAAAAGAAGAAAGACGAGAGGTCTTCCCTTCCTTCTGTTGACGAGATCCTGAAGGGCCCGGAAGGCGCTGCATGGCTTGCATCATTTCCCCGGTCTGTCGTACTCCAGGCGGTCCGGGAGGCCATTGCCGGCATGAGGCAGAAGCTCAAGGACGGCGCAAGACCCAACACGTCTTCAGCAGTACTCTTTTCAACGATCGAGGGACGGATACATAAGCTTTCATCATACAGCCTGCAGCCGGTGATAAATGCTACGGGCATCGTCCTCCATACGAACCTTGGCAGGGCAGTGCTGTCGGAACGGGCGATTGAAAATGTCATCTCCGTGAGCAGGGGATATTCCAATCTTGAATATGACCTTGAGGCAGGGAAAAGGGGAAAACGGCATGTGCACACCGCGCGGATACTCCACCAGCTTATCGGGGCTGAGGATGCCCTTATCGTCAACAACAACGCGGCTGCGGTGTTCCTTTCCCTGAACACGCTCGCAAAGGACAGGGAGGCCATTGTATCGCGGGGAGAACTTGTGGAGATCGGCGGGTCGTTCCGGGTGCCTGACGTCATGGCTGCGAGCGGCGCAATGCTCCGCGAGGTGGGAACAACGAACAAGACCCATCTCCATGATTACGAGACCGCGCTCTGTGAAAGGACCGGGCTCATCCTCAAGGTGCATCAGTCGAACTATAAAGTGATCGGGTTCACGGAGGATGTGCCGGTCAGCGAGCTGGTCCGGCTCGGGAAGGAACATGACATCCCGGTCATGTACGATCTGGGAAGCGGCAATCTTATTGACCTGAAGCCGTATGGCATACATTCGGAGCCGTCGGTACAGGAGGTCCTCAGGTCCGGGGTCGATCTCATCACGTTCAGCGGTGATAAGCTCCTCGGCGGCCCGCAGGGGGGCGTTATCGTCGGCAGAAGAGACCTTATCGAGAAGGTCCGGAAGAATCCGCTTGCGCGCGCAGTCCGGGTCGACAAGTTGACCATAGCAGCGTTTGAGGCCACGTTGATGGAATATCTGGACCCTGCCCTCGCGCTGAAACGCATACCTGTCCTGGACATGCTCTTTCAGCCGGCGGATGTGATACAGGCAAGAGCAAAGAAATTGGCGGCAAGGCTCCGCAAACAGGGTGCCGCTGCTGATATCGTGGTCGTCAGGGACGTTTCAAAAGCCGGCGGAGGCTCATTGCCGGATGCCTCGTTCGATACCTTTGCAGTATCGGTCGTACCCTCGCAGATCACGGTAAATGATCTGGAAAGACAGTTGAGATCAGCCCCGAGGCCCGTGATCGCACGCATCAGGGAAAATGCGCTCCTGCTTGATGCCCGCACGATACGGGACAGCGAAATTCAGCACCTGGTGGAAATCGTTTCAGATGCCCTGTCCAGGGCATGACGGTGTCCGGCTGATTCAGCTGACCAGGCAGCGCACGTGCTGCCGCGCGCGGCGGCAAAATAAGCTTTCCACCAGCAGAGCGACGTGACGATATCCCTCAATATCGTTCGATGCGATGGGATTTTTCTGAGCCTTGCCCGATGATATCCGGGGTCCCATGGAAAGTGCGGCCCTCATAAAATATGAGGGGGACTTACAATACTCTTTGGAATCGTTGGGAACGGATTTTCGGGACACCTGTCATGTCTTTGCGAACATGTTTCTTATGCACCTGTGAGGTAAAGGGAGTATAATGACTCCTAATTATGATCAAAGGAACCATATCATGCGCCATGTAATCCTCGGCACGGCCGGTCATATAGATCACGGAAAGAGCTCGCTGGTCAAGGCGCTCACCGGCATTGACCCTGATCGTCTGAAGGAAGAAAAAGAACGCGGCATTACGATCGATATCGGGTTCGCTGACCTTGCGTATCCTGATGACGAGCTGACGGTCGGCATCGTCGACGTGCCGGGCCATGAAAAACTCATCAGCAACATGCTTGCGGGGGCCGGCGGGATCGACATGGTGCTCATGGTGATCGCAGCGGACGAAGGCATTATGCCGCAGAGCCGCGAACACCTTGCGATATGCGATCTTCTGAACATACAGTCAGGGCTCCTTGCGATCACCAAGTCCGACCTTGTCGAAAAAGAGTGGCTCGCTCTCGTGTCGGACGAGATCAGTTCGTTCGTAAAGGGAACATTTCTTGAGCATGCGCCGATCGTCCCGGTCTCTGCACGGACAGGGGAAAACCTCGACCTCCTGAAAAAAGAGATCCGCGACCGTGCCCTGACCATCACGCCCAAGACATCCGGCGGCCTCTTCAGGCTGCCGATCGACAGGGTGTTCACGCTCAAGGGCTTCGGCACCGTGGTGACCGGAACTGCTGTCTCGGGAATGATCGCGGTGGACGCTCCGCTCGATATCCTGCCCCGCGGCATCACAACCAAGGTGAGGGGTCTGCATAGCCATGGAAAGGCGATTCCCCGTGCATATGCGGGACAGCGCGTGGCGATCAATCTGCAGGGAGTTGAGAAGGATGATCTCAGCAGGGGAGATGTCGCGGTTACGCCTTCGAGCTTTACCCCGACAAAGACCCTTGACCTCTCTCTTGATCTGCTCAGGGATGTGCCCCCGCTGAAGAACAGGAGCCTTGTCCATTTTTATACCGGGACCGCCGAGACCGTTGCGCGGGGCATCCTTTATGAGCATGAAGAGCTGAAGGCGGGTGAGCATTGTTTCTGCCAGTTCCGTCTGCAGGACCCCGTGATCGCCATGGCAGGAGACCGGTATATCATCAGGAGGTTCTCCCCCCTTCAGACGCTGGGAGGAGGAGAGATCCTCGATCCATCCCCCGGCAGGAGAAGAAGAAAAGACGGCATTCAGGACCTCGTGGTATACCAGACAGGACAACTTGCCCAAAAGATCGGGCTGAAGATAGAGAAAGCAGGTCTGACCGGCATCTCTGTCAGTGCTGTCACAGGCTGGATCGGCGCTGACCTCCCGGCAATTCAGCAGTCGCTCAAGACACTTGAGCAGTCAGGGAGCATCATCCGTCATGAAGACATCCTTCTCCATACTCATGCCTTTGGGCTCATCAACGACAGAGTGCGGGAACTGCTCAGTGCCTTCCACAAGGAACATCCCCTCAAGCCGGGAATGGCAAAGGAGGAAGTAAGGGCACACCTGAACATCGATCCGAAGCTGTTCAACTTTCTTCTGACATCCCTTAAGGATGTTATTGCCGACAAAGACCTGCTCAGGCTGAAAACATTCAAAGTCGCTCTTTCCGGAGCCGCGGAAGCTCATAAGGCAAAGATACTTGAGTTGCTTGCCAGAGGGGAATTTCAGCCACCCACCAAGCCCGAAATGGCTGAGGCGATGAAGCTGGACCAGAAGCAGATGAACGACATCCTGAACATCCTGTCAAAAGAGCGTGCCGTTGTCCGGATCAATGATACCGTCTACCTCTCTGCTGCTGCGTACGAGAAAATGATCTCATCACTGAAAGCGTTCTTCTCCAAAAAACCGGAGCTTACGGTTGCGGAGTTCCGGGACCTGCTGAATACCTCTCGCAAATTTGCCCTGCCATTCCTTGAGCACCTTGATGCCGCAAAGGTTACGCTCCGGCTCGGAGATGTCAGGAAGTTCCTGCTGAAAGGCTGACCCAACATTATATCTGCTGATTCCCCTGACGGTCGCGGAAAAATGTCTTTCATTTTTCTTGTTCTTCGATATAATGGAGACACAACCGTCCTAAGGAGGGGAAGATGAAGAAAATCGCATTGCTGTTTCCGCTATTCCTTGTTCTCCTGTTTGTTTCTCCTGCTTCTGCTGAAGAGCCGTTGAATGCCGAAGCGGTGATCACCAAACTTGAGTCCCTGAAGGGAAAGACAGAATGGAAGCCCAATTATCAAGACGTGGGAGCAGCACCTGATTTCATCGACCACCAGCGCAATTATGTGTATGAGATCAAAGGCAAAAAAGCGGCCGGTACCGGCACGGTCACGAACCTCGCCGGCTCACCCTCTTCTTCCTCAGGCAAGGTCCTTATCCTGTCGCCCGGGAGCAATCCTCCCAAAGGATACAATGTCGTGCTGATCGCTGACCAGGCAGACCGCGGCAGCCTCAAGCCGGGGGACAAGATAACCTTTATTGGCATGATCGGCAATGTCAGCAACTGGCACGGGGTCAGCATTGATGTGAAAGGCTCATTCACAAAGATAAACTGACAGGTCTTGGTGAGCACACTTTCTTTCTGTAATCATGTCTGTCACGAATTGGCAACACCGTTTGTTTCTTTTGGAAAGAGCACGCCACACAAAACCGTCCACCTTTGTCCTTGCCCTCCAAAAAGAAAAGGAGCATCTTAAGAACTGACAGCACCGGCCGGTGCGGTTCCTGCAATGCGCCATCTCAATTGCGAATAGTCAGGCCGGGAACACATTAAGAATAATTAATCTACGCTTAACCGGCTTTTAACGATCAGTGACTACAGTATGGACGACTCGACAGGGCTCAAGAGGATCGGGTCTTTTTCAGACTCTCATTTTAATGATTTCTCTTTCTTCTCCATCCCTGCTCTCCGGGAGCAGAAACGGCATGCCTTCTTGGGGATGAGATCGCAGAAACTACGGTCGTTGAAACTTTATCGTCATTATTGGAGGTGACATGCTTTTTAATAGCATACTCGGGCTGTTTTCGAATGATCTTGCAATAGACCTCGGCACTGCCAACACCCTCGTCTACGTTAAAGGGAAAGGCATTGTCTGCGATGAACCTTCCGTTGTCGTGATAAGGAAGGACAACAAAAAGACAGTAGCGGTCGGCTCTGAAGCAAAGAGAATGCTCGGCAAAACCCCCTCCAATATCATGACCATCAGACCTATGAAGGACGGTGTCATAGCGGATTTCGAAGCAACCGGCGAGATGCTCAAATATTTTATCAAGAAGGTCCATAACAGAAGAAGTTATGTGTCGCCGAGGGTAATCGTCGGTGTGCCTTCCGGGATCACGCAGGTAGAGCAGCGGGCGGTCAAGGATGCGGTCGAGGCATCGGGCGCCAGAGAGGTCTATCTGGTTGAGGAACCGATGGCGGCCGCTGTCGGCGTAGGTCTCCCCATCGGAGAGCCGGCCGGCAGTATGATCGTGGACATCGGGGGCGGCACCACGGACGTCGCCGTCATCTCCATAGACGGAGTGGTTTACAGCAAGGCGGTAAGGATGGGCGGCGATAAGATGGATGAGGCGATCATGGCCTATATAAAGAGAAGATACAATCTGATGATCGGAGAAACGACGACCGAGCAGATAAAGATAGAAATCGGATCGGCCTGCAATACGGTCGATGCAAAGAAGAGGGTGAAAGACATCAAAGGGAGGGACCTCATATCGGGCATACCAAAGACAATAACGGTCAACGAGGACGAGATACTCGAGGCCTTGTCCGAACCGATCAACATCATACTCGATACCATCAAAACCGTTCTGGAAAACACCCCGCCGGAAATCGCCGCTGATATCGTTGACAAGGGCATAATCCTTGCCGGAGGTGGTGCTCTTCTGCGCCGGATCGACCTGCTGATCAAACAGGAGACCGGTCTTCCCGTTACCATCGCCGAAAACCCCCTGACAGCGGTGGTAATCGGCGTCGGGAAGATGCTTGATGAAGTGGAGATGCTCCGCAGGATCGCGATAACCTAGTGTACTGCCCGGAAATAGGATCCTTCTTTTGTTCTTGGTCTTTTTCCCCCTTGTCTCATGACGTATCAGAGCATAAAAGACCTTTCCTGATCAGTGACGTTGAAACGTGTTTCTTGGGAGGTGAAGTCCGCACTCCATAAAATGCACTCTCAGGCGGGATGGCCCCATGAGAAGGCATTGTTTACACTGTCGCGCTGCTTTATTGGCAAGTAGTCCATCAACCGGGTAAACTATATACATGAAAAAAATAACCCTCATAGCCATCCTTTGCGTTTTCCTTTCCGCTGCAACGGCATTTTCCCTGCCGATCAATGAGTACGTGCTCGACAACGGCCTGAAGGTGCTGATCCTTGAAGACCACAAGGCGCCGACCGCTACGTTCCAGATCTGGTACCGCGTGGGCTCTCGCGACGAAAAGAGCGGCAAGACCGGACTGAGCCATCTGCTTGAACATATGATGTTCAAGGGCACAACGAAACACGGGCCCAAGACCTTTTCCCAGACCATCAGGCGGGCGGGCGGAACGGACAATGCCTTCACATCGCGGGACTATACCGGCTATTTCGAACTGCTCGCCTCTGACCGCATCAGCCTGCCGGTCGACCTTGAGGCAGACCGCATGAGGAACCTCATCCTGACCAGGGATCCCGTGCTTTCCGAGCGGGACGTGGTTACGGAAGAGCGCAGGCTCCGTACCGAGGATGATCCTCAGAGTTCCGTCTTTGAGGAAGTGATGGCTGCGACATTCAAGAACCACCCCTACCGCCGGCCGGTCATCGGCTGGATGTCCGACCTCGGCACCCTGAACCCTGACGATCTCCTGGAGCATTACCGCACCTATTATGCGCCGAACAACGCAGTGATCATTGTTGTGGGAGATGTCGATCAGAAGCAGATCATGGAGAAGATACGAACGTCGTTCGGCAGCATCCCTGCCGGTCTGCCGATCCCTGCTGCCGCCCTCGGAGAGGACGAACAGAGGGGAGAGCGCAGGGTCTATGTGAAAAAAGAGGCCGAACTTCCTTATATCATGACAGCCTACAAAGTGCCGAATCTCTCCCATGTGGACGGCTTTGCTCTGGACGTGCTCGGCAGCATCCTGTCGGACGGCAAGAGTTCGCGCCTGTATCGTGCGCTCGTCTACGACCAGCAGATCGCAATTTCTGCGTGGGCAAGCTATGAAGGCCTGTACAGAGATCCGTTCGTCTTCCTTACCGGCGCAACCGCTGCGCAGGGAAAGAAGATCGAAGATGTAGAACGGGCTCTGCTGGAAGAAATCAGGAAGATCAGCCAGACGCCGCCCTCGGGACAGGAAGTGCAAAGGGCGAAGAACCAGGTGGAGGCGTCCTTTGTCATGCAGCAGGATTCGATCTATATGCAGGCCAGGACCATCGGCTCGTTCGAAATGACCATGGGCTGGAAGTTCGTGGACTCCTATCTGGACGGCATTCGCAAGGTGACGGCAGAAGATGTGAGCCGCGTTGCGCGAAAATATCTTATCGATGACCAGAAGACGACCGGCATCCTTATCCCCATACCAAAGGAAAAAGGCTCATGAACATATCCCGCGTTCTCACCATCGTACCCGCATTCTTTATACTGGTCCTGTCTCTTGCATCACCGGCTTCCGCCGCGCAGCTTGCGGAGCGGGAAACTCTTCCCAACGGCATGGTCGTCCTGCATGCGGGCCGGCATTCGGTCCCGATGGTATCTGTGGTGATGGCCGTCAAGGCGGGCAGCATTTCGGAGCCGTCCGCAAAGGCAGGGCTTGCCTATCTTACGGCTGCTCTTCTGACAGAGGGCACGCTGAAGAGGACATCCCGGGAGATCAGCGAGGCGATCGAATTCGTCGGGGGCTCGCTCAGCGCCTCTGCCGGTGCTGACTATACCACGGTTTCCCTCACGGTCCTGAAAAAAGACATCGAGCTGGGGTTCGATCTGCTGTCTGATATCGTGCGGCATCCGGCCTTCCGGGAGGAAGAGGTCGCCAGAAAAAAGAAGATCACCGTCAACATGCTTATTCAGCAGAACGAGGAGCCCGAAGTCGTTGCATCCATAGCATTCTCCAAAGCGGTCTTCGGAGAGCATCCTTACGGCAGGCAGGTGCAGGGCACGGTCGATACCATCCCTGCCGTCACCCGGCAGGACCTGGTCGCGTTCCATGAAGCGCAGTATGCGCCGAACACCACGATCGTCTCGGTTGTCGGAGATATCAGCGGGGACGAACTGAGACTGTTGCTGAACAGATATTTCGGCGACTGGCAGCAGACGAAACTGCCCGATACGACCCTCCCGACAGTCGAACAGAAAAAGAGCCCGGCAGTCATCAAGATCGACAAGGACCTCACGCAGACAAATGTCATTCTTGGCCATCTCGGCATTGCCCGCAGCAATCCTGACTACTATGCGGTCTCGGTGATGAACTATATCCTGGGGGGAGGGGGCTTCTCATCCCGTCTCATGGACAACATCCGGGACAATAGGGGTCTCGCCTATGATGTTCACAGCTTCTTTTCAGCAAACAGATACGGCGGGAGTTTTCAGGCCGGGCTCCAGACAAAAAACGAATCTGCGAACACTGCCATTACAGAGGTCATAAAAGAAATGCGGAGGATACAGACGGAACCGGTAAGCGACAAGGAGCTCTCGGACGCGAAATCATTCCTGACGGGGAGCTTTCCGCTCCGCATCGACTCGAACAGCAAGATCGCGGGTTTCAATCTTGCAGTCGAATATTACGGTCTCGGTCTTGACTTTGTGGACCGGTACCCGGCCATCATCAACAGGATCACCGGGGAAGACATTCTGAGAGTCGCAAAAGAATATCTGGACCCCGTCAACTATGTCCTTGTCGTTGTCGGCAACATGGAAAAGGCAGCGCTGAAATATTAGCCGCGCTTCATGGAGCCGGACCCCTTTTCTGCCGGCATTACCATGCTTGAATAATTGTCTGCTTAGCGATAGAATGAATCACCATGAATATCATCAGCAAACGCAATGAAATAGACGCCTTCCTCAAGAAGCTCCGTACGCGGAATGCCGCCGTGGACAGGGCCATTGTCCGTTCTGTTGAAGACATCCTCACGAACGTCCGGCGGAATGGAGACAGCGCGGTCCTGAAGTATACGCGCAGATTCGACGACAAGAAAGCGGTCCGGCTTCGGATAGGCACATCGGAGATCACCCGCGCCGCCCGCAGTGCCGACCCAAAGGTCATGAAGGCATTTGCGATCTCTGCCCGGCGCATCCGGCGCTTCCATGAGATGCAGAAGGAGCGCTCCTGGTCCTTTACCGAGGGTGACACCATCCTGGGGCAGTCGATACGACCGCTGAAGCGGATCGGCGCGTACATACCGGGAGGAAAGGCCGCTTATCCGTCAACGGTTCTCATGAACGTCATCCCTGCGCAGGTTGCCGGAGTAAAGGAGATAGCCCTCTGCGTTCCGACGCCCGACGGCTACCTGAACCCCTACGTCATGGCGGCGATAGAGATGCTTGGCGTGACCGAGGTCTACAGGATCGGCGGCGCTCAGGCAGTCGCAGCGCTTGCATACGGCACCGTCAGTATCCCGAAGGTCGACAAGATCGTCGGTCCGGGCAACATATATGTGGCAACCGCAAAGAAGATGGTGTTCGGCATCGTTGACATCGATATGGTTGCCGGACCGAGCGAGATCCTTATCATTGCCGACAGGTCGGCTTGGCCTTCGTTTGCGGCTGCCGACATGCTGAGCCAGGCAGAACATGATGAACTCGCATCGGCAGTCCTGATCACGGATTCCCGGATGTTTGCCGCAGCAGTAGCCGAAGAGATCGGTGTTCGGGTCAAACAACTGAAGCGGAAAGAAATAGCGAAGGCCTCTCTCGAAAACTACGGGGCAATTATCGTCACTCGCAACATCAAGGACGCGGTAACCCTCTCGAACACCATAGCGCCGGAACATCTGGAGATCATGACCAGAAGACCGATCGACATCGTCCCCAGCATAGAAAATGCCGGGGCCATATTCCTCGGTCCGTGGAGTCCTGAGGCCCTCGGAGATTATTCGGCAGGGCCGAACCATACCCTGCCGACAGGCGGCACGGCCCGGTTTTCGTCGCCGCTCGGCGTGTATGACTTCTGCAAGCGCTCCAGCATGCTGGGCTTCACGCGGGAGGGGTTCCTCCGCCTCGCCAACGTTGTTGAGGCGATCGCCGACATAGAAGGGCTTGAGGGTCACGGCAACACCATCCGGGTGAGGAAAGAGAAACTCTTGAAGGGAAAACATACAGATCATCCAGGAAGGAAGAAGAAATGAAGGAAAACAGGAAAATACTCCGCATCGGGCTGCCCAAGGGAAGCCTGCAGGAGTCAACCTTAAAGCTGTTCAGAAAGGCGGGGTATCACGTTTCTGTATCGGGCCGCTCCTATTATCCGGTATTCGATGATGCCGAGATCGAGGCTATGCTCATCAGGGCCCAGGAAATGGCCCGCTATGTGGAAGACGGTATCCTCGACTGCGGCCTCACCGGCTACGACTGGATCAGGGAGCAGAATGCGGACGTCAAAGAGGTGGCCGAACTGAACTATGCAAAAGAAGGTCTCCGGCCGGTGCGGTGGGTCATCGCCGTACCGAACGATTCCCGGATAAAGACCGTCAGGGACCTGAACGGAAAACGCATTGCCACCGAGCTCGTCGGTTTTACCAGACGGTATCTGAAGTCGAAGAAGATCAAGGCTGATGTGGATTTTTCCTGGGGCGCCACCGAGGTGAAGCCTCCCCATCTTGCAGATGCGATCGTGGAGCTCACCGAGACAGGATCGTCCCTGCGCGCCAATAACCTCAGGATCGTGGAAACGATCCTGCAGTCGAGCACCCGCTTCATCTCCAACAGAAAAGCGTGGCAGAATGTTTGGAAACGCCAGAAGATGGAAAACCTCGTCATGCTTCTCAAGGGCGCCCTTGCAGCGGAAGAAAAGGTCGGCATGAAGATGAATGTCAGGCAGGCAGACCTCAAACGCGTGCTCAGCCTCCTGCCGGCAATGCATTCGCCGACGATCTCGCTTCTGTCGGACGAAGGCTGGTATGACCTGGATGTTGTGATCGATGAGAAAAAAGTCCGCGAGCTTATCCCGAAACTGAAAAAAGCAGGTGCTTCCGGTATTGTCGAATATCGGCTGAACAAGGTGATCCCATAATGCTTCGAGGCTGATATTTTGTTGACAAGGTTTAAGGTTTTGCTGTAAAATTTTTGACTTAAGAGGGCATATCGATGCCGAATCTTTTCATTGAAGGGGGGTAAAGGATTGCATGCTTTAGGTACCCATCTATTGGTGGAATTAAGGGATTGTAACCCTAAGATTATCAAGGATCTTGCCAAAGTCAAGAATGCTTTGGTCTCTGCAGCAAAAGAAGCAAAAGCCACAATCGTAGACATCTCCTTCCATGAGTTCAACCCGTTCGGGATCAGCGGTATGGTGATCATTGCCGAATCGCATCTTTCGATCCATACATGGCCGGAGTATTCCTACGCTGCGGTGGACATCTTCACCTGCGGTGACCTGATCAAGCCCGAGGTTGCAGCATCGTTCCTTATCAGGGAGTTCGAGAGCAAGACGCCGTCGATCGTGGAACTCAAGCGCGGCATCCTCTCCACAAGCGGCAAGAAGCTCCCGCACAAGGTCGCTGACGCAGCACTCGTAGCGATCTGACGGCCCGGAAGTCTTAGGAAAACATAGATAGTCTTTTTTTGGGGACAAAAAAGGCAGGGTAACCGTTGTTACCCTGCCTTTTTATATGGTTTCTCCGGTACTAAACGGAATCTGTTACTCTGTCGGTAAGCGCTGCTATGCCCGGAAGCTCCTTGCCTTCAAGAAGCTGCAGGGAGGCACCGCCGCCGGTAGAGATGAACGACAAGGCATTGGTAACTCCGGCCCGGTGAACAGCAAGGTCCGTATCTCCTCCGCCGACAATGGTCAATGCATATGCATCGGCGACAGAGTTGGCGATCGAATAGGTCCCGCGTGAGAAAGCGTCGATCTCAAATACCCCCATCGGGCCGTTCCAGAGAATTGTTTTGGCATTCTCCAGTGCTTCGGAGAAAAGCTTTACGGTAGCAGGACCGATATCGAGCGCCCTCCATCCCTTCGGGATCTCGAGTGTCGGAACGATCTTGGTCTCCGCCCCCGGCTCAAGGCTCTGGGCGATTACGCAGTCAACGGGAAGATAGAACTTTATCCCCGCTGCCTTGAGGTTCTTTCTGATCCTCTGCGCTGTCTCGATCATCTCTGTCTCGACAAGGGAGTCACCTACTTCATACCCCATTGCCTTGATAAAGGTGAATGCCATGCCCCCGCCCACAACGACCTTGTCCACCTTGTCCTCAAGGTGTTCCAGCACGCCGATCTTCCCTGAGACCTTTGCGCCGCCCAGGATCGCGACGAACGGACGGATCGGGTTATCAACAACGCCCTTCAGATACTCGATCTCCTTTTTCATGAGAAAACCGGCAGCCGAGGGGAGGAACTTTGTTATGCCGACGGTCGACGCGTGAGACCGGTGCGCAGCCCCGAACGCATCATTGATGAAATAATCAGCAATGCTCGCGAGCTTTCTTGAGAACTCTTCATCGTTCTTCTCTTCTTCGGGATGATATCTCAGATTCTCGAGGAGAACGACGTCGCCGTCCTTCATCTTCGAGACGATGTTCTCCACCTGGGAGCCGATGCAGTCAGGAGCAAAGATCACGTCCTTGTCGAGCAGCCGCTGAAGCCTCTTGGCGACAGGAGCAAGACTGAAACGCGGGTCGGGCTTTCCCTTGGGCCTGCCGAGATGAGAGGCCAGGATCACCTTCGCGCCCTCGTCGATCGCATAGTTGATCGTGGTCAGGGTCGACCGGATCCTGCTGTCATCCGTGATCCTGAGGTTGTCATCCAGGGGCACATTGAAATCAACGCGGATAAAAGCCCGCTTGCCTTTCAGCCTCAGTTCGTCGATCGAGAGCTTGCCCAGCACGTCCTTGATCGGCATCGGATTTCCGTTCATCTTGGCCATTGCTCATCCTCTTTTTTTGTTGATCTGAATGATAAGGTCCCTCAGCCGTGAGCTGTATCCCCACTCGTTATCATACCATGAGATAACCTTCACCATTCTGCCTTCCATCACCTTGGTCAGCGTGGCATCGAAGATCGAGGAATGGGGATTGCCGTTGAAGTCAACGGAGACGAGCAGCTCGTCACAATACTGGAGAATGCCCTTCATCGGACCATCCGCCCATTTTTTCATGGCGGCATTGATCTCTTCCGCGGTCACATCTTTCTGAAGCTCTGCGACAAGGTCGACGACCGAGACGTTCGGCGTAGTGACCCTGATCGAAAATCCGTCAAGCTTTCCCTTCAGCTCGGGGAGCACCAGCCCTATGGCCTTTGCCGCCCCCGTGGTCGAAGGGATCATCGACACGGCGGCAGCACGGGCCCTCCGCACGTCCTTATGCGGCAGATCAAGGATCCTCTGGTCATTGGTGTATGAGTGGACCGTGGTCATGAGGCCGCGGACAATGCCGAACTCCTTGTGCAGGACCTTCGCGATAGGTGCGAGACAGTTCGTTGTGCATGATGCGTTCGAAATGATCTTATGTTTTGCGGGATCGAACGTCTCGTCATTGATGCCCAGGCAGACCGTGATATCCGGTTCCTTGGCCGGCGCCGAGATGATGACCCACTTCGCTCCGGCAGCAATATGCTTTTCGGCGCCCGCCCTGTCCGTGAAGCGGCCGGTGGACTCGATGACCACGTCAACGTTCAGGTCCTTCCAGGGAAGCTTTTCCGGGGATGTCTCTGCGGTTATCCTGATCTCCTTTCCGTCAACGATCAGGCTGCTGTCCTTGGCCTTCACATCCGCATTGAAGATGCCGTGCACCGAGTCATACTTGAGGAGATGCGCCAGCGTGGGAGCATCGGTAAGGTCATTGATCGCTACGACCTCAAAGTCGGTCACTCCCTTGCTCGTCCTGAAAAAATTCCTCCCAATCCTGCCGAATCCGTTGATTGCTACGCGTAATGCCATAGAAGCCTCCCTTACAGCGAGTTTTTAAATATATTCAAAACCATGCCGGTCATAAGCTTGGGATAGAAATACGTCGATTTCGGCGGCATCCGTAACGAGGCGAGCGCGACCCGCTCAACATCGTAGACCCCTGTCGGATTCAGGAAAAAGGCCGCGCTGAACTCCTCCGAACGCACAGCCTGCAGGCATTTCTGCACATCCATCTCGTAGGAAACCTTTTCGATATCAAGAAGCTGCTTGAATATAAGATCATGCAGGATAGTAACATCAAGGTCTTTGAGTACAGCCGGTACGCCATGAATACCCTCCCCCTTATAACTCAGACGATACCAGACGTCTCCTCCGGCATAAAAGCCATAGACATCCCGTTTGCCGGCGATCGAAGATGCGATGTCGTCGCTCATCCTCATTTTTTCTACGTCAAAATCAGCGGAGAGTTGATCGAGCGCATCCTGGGGGAGGTCCTTTACCAGTCTGTGCGTCGGCAGGATGGTAAGTCCTTCGTCAGCCATGTTCGCAAGAAACATAAGCACATAGTCATACGGCTTCGGTCGGTCAGACGCGCCTTCCTTCTTCTGCATCTCTTTCTGATACTCAAGGGCAGTCTCGTACCGGTGATGGCCGTCAGCAATAAAGATCGCCTTCCCCTGCAGTTCTTCCGTTATCGTACTGACAGCGGTGCTGTCCTCTATCTGCCAAAGCCGGTGTTCGGCGCCGAAGGCGTCCGTTGCCTCGACATACGGTCTGTTCGATACGGTTTCTGCGAAAACGCGGGACGTCCGCTTCTCCGGCGAATTGTACAGGGAAAATATCGGGCTGACGTTCGCTTCGCAGTATCGCATCAGGTCCAGCCTGTCCTTCTTCGGCTTGGAATGGGTATATTCATGGGGATGGATATTGCCTTTGCCCAGGGCTTCAAGCCTAACCAGACCGAGAACACCTCTCAGTGTATGCTGTGTGTTCTTGATCATATAGGTTATTTCATACGCATAAAAACAGGGTGTCTTGCTCACAACGAGGGCGTCCTCCCGCAGCCAGCTCTCAAGCAATGCCTTCGCCCGCGAGTATCTGTTCTCCCTCTCATCATCATCCGGATTTTTCTTGCCGAAATCTATCCTGACTATGTTATAGGGGCTTTTATCATACAGTTCCTGCTGCTGTTCAGGGGTGATGATGTCATACGGGGGCGCAACAAGTTCTTCGCCTGAGCGTTCTGACAACTTCGGGACATTAAACAGTACCCCCTTGAAAGGGACCACTTCAGCCATGCTGTTGTTCTCCGTGGGAAAAAAAGATTGATTATTTTAGCATGCAGATTGTGGTTAATTCCAGAGCAGGGATCCTTTGATCAGTCCAGCTTTTTTGTCGCGGTGATCAGCACGGTCTCGTCAAGAATCCTGCTGCTGATCTCCCTGAACCCGGCCTTCCGGATCCAGGAAGTCATCTCTTTCGGTGTATAGGTCCGGCCGCCAGGGGTATTGACCAGCATGTTGATGGCAAACAGGGCGCCCCAGGGAGGAGCGGTATGTGTTTCACTGAGGAGAAACTCCTGCACAACGACCTTTCCGCCGGGATTCAGAGCCCGGTAACATTTCTTCAGCATGGAGATGCAGGCCGTATCATCGTAGGCATGAATGATCTGCGAGATAAGGACAAGGTCGTAGCCGCTTCCTATATCATCGCGCGTGAAATCACCAGGGAAAAGTGATATCTTCCTGCCCAGGCCGGCAGTGTCGATAAGTCTTTTCGCGATCTTCAGCGTTTCGGGAAAGTCCATGAGCACGGTTTCTTTGCTTTTTTTGGCAAACGCCATGGCATACGTGCCCGGACCTCCGCCAAGGTCAAGGACCCTTCGTACGCCCCGCAGATCAAGGGCAGCCAGCACCTTCTTAACCCTGAGCAGGGCAAGATTATGCATGCCGAGGATGAACGCCTCGTGATCATGTGCTTTCCGATATGGTTTCCCGGTCTTCACCACGGTGTCAAGCCCTGACCAGTTGTCCCAGAGCGTGCTGTAATGACGGAGGATATCGCCCTGGTAGGCGGCTTTTTGGGAGACAAGATAACGGGATGCAACCGCTGTATTCCTGAAGACATCCTTCCTTTTTATCAGAAGACCGATGGCAACGAGACTGTTCAGCAAAAGCTCTGTTGCGCGGGCATCTGTCCTGAGCGTTCGTGAAAGCTGCGGAGCGGTCTTGCCGGGAGCGGCAAGGTGGTCAAAGACCCGGAACCTGTTGGCAGTGAGTATGATACGGGATGCAAAGAACGACGACGACTGTCTCAGCCAGAGAAGGTCTTTGCTTCTTTCAGCGCGGTCCATCAGAGCAGCTGGGTGTTGATCTTGACCTTGAGCTTCTTCTTATACCCTTCCACATACGCCTGGACCGTCTTTTCCTTTGCGTCGTTTGCCATCGCGTCCAGGATCATCTTCCTTGTCGGGTCGTCTGCGGAGATCGCGCCCAGTCCTGCATCAGGGGTCAGCGCAGCAGTCTGGATGAGCCGGGTCATCTTGCTGACAAGGAGTTCCTCGCGCTTTTTCGCTTCATACATTCCGGGGGTAAGCTGGGAATAGCGAAGGACGTTCTGGTAGACAGCGCTGTCAAAAACACCGTCTCTCATGAATGCCGGTTCGTTGATGATCGCCTCTTTCAGTTCCGTATCGCTCACCGTGATGCCGGTGTCCTGGGCCGCAACCAGCAGCACGGTCTGGCCCACGAGGGTATCGATCGCCTTTTCCTTGATGTTCAGTTTCTTCTGCATCTCATCATCAAATTTTTCCTTGTACAGGTCACGGTAGAATTTCAGCATGTTTTCATATACCCGTGCATAGTCCCGGGAGGATATCCGGTACTTGCCGACCTCCGCAACGATCTCGGCATTGCTCGATTTGTCGACCGTACCCACGCCCCAGAATATGAATGAAAGGATGACGATAAAGAAAAGCACATAAAAGTATTTGGCATGGTACCGCATCTGCTTGAGCATCTACTTGCTACCTCCGAGCATGATCATGGTATGTTTGTTCTAAGGCCGGGGATAAGCGGATCCGGGAATCAGTGCTGGTCTTCAAATCTGATATCGAGGTCCCGTTCCGGAACGATCGTAGAGACCGCATGTTTATAAACAAGCTGCTGGCTTGCATCCTTCAGAAGAATGACAAAGCTGTCAAAGCCCTTGATCGTTCCCTTCAGGCGCACTCCGTTGGTAAGATACACGATGACCGGCATCTTGTCCTTCCGAAGCTGGTTAAGATAGTTGTCCTGCAGACTCTGACTCCTTGTAGTGGACATCCCCTGTCTCCCTTGAGTTTATTTGAAAGGCAGTATTTTCTTTTACCATAAATGATTTTCGCTAATTATTCAAGCAGATTGCTCGCGCTGTCCGGCCGCATCCCGCAATGCCGCCCTGATCTTACCGGCAATGCTCCCGCTGTCGCGCAGTCCGGTCACATCGATCCAGTGAATGTCCGCCTCCTGCCTGACCCAGGTGAACTGTCTCTTCGCGTATCTCCGTGAATTGCGCTTGATCAGACGTACGGCCTCCTGCAGGTCTATCTCAAGCCCGAGAAAACGCACGAGCTCCTTGTATCCGATCGCCTGGAGCGGGGTGCGGTCGGGGTTCATACCGAGGAGCAGCCTCACCTCGTCGAGCAGCCCCTGCGACAGCATGGCGTCCACACGCTCGTCGATCATGGCATAGAGCTCGCTCCTCGCCCGCGTCAGACCGATCTTGATGAAATCATACGGGAGAGGCCGTGTACGCTCCTGCTGGGATGATGACATGGTGCTTCCGCTCTTCATGCAGACCTCAATGGCCCTGATAATGCGACGGATATCGTTCCGTGCGAGCCGGACCGCTGCGGCGGGATCTATTTCCTGAAGATACGCATACAGGGACCCTTTCCGTTCCCCCTCCCTCGCCAAAAGGCTGCGCCTCAGTTCAGGGTCGGAAGAGGGGCCGGTGAACAGGCCGCGGGTCATGGCCCTGATGTAGAGTCCGGTGCCGCCGACAACGACAGGGACCTTCCCTTCCCGCTGCAGCCGTTCGATGAGCGGCACGACCTCCGCGATATATCGCCCTGTGCTGTATGCCTCCGAGGGATCGGCGATATCGATCATGTGATGCCTCACGGAGGTCTTCTGCTCTTCCGAAGGTTTCGCCGTGCCGATGTCCATATGCCGGTAGATCTGCATGGAGTCAGCGCTTATGATCTCTGTCTGCAGTTCTTTGGCCAGGATGATGGACGCTCCGGTCTTGCCGACACCGGTGGGTCCGAGCAGGACAATGACGGTCTTCATTTCCGCTTGAAGAGTTTGCCCAGATCGTTGAGGGAGTAAAAGATCCTTGTCGGCCTGCCGTGGGGACACTGGTCAGGATGTTCGGTCTTATCAAGGTCCTCGAGGAGCTGCGAGACCTCTTCCGGCGAAAGGATCTTCCGGCCCCGCACGGAGCTGTGGCAGGCGATACGGGCGGCAAGGTCCTGACGGAGCGGCTTTGCGGATGTGTGCTCTTCGAGAAAACCGGCGGCGATGTCGGAGATGATGCCCGGGATGTCCGCGTCCGGTATCTCCGGGGGTACTGCCCTGACCAGGATCGTATTCTTGCCGAAGTCATCGATCTCTATCCCGAGTGTCTTCAGCAGGTCCCTGTTCCGGACAAGGATGCGGTATTCCTTTTCCGATGCCTGCACCTGCCGCGGGAAGAGAAGTTGCCGGGCATCAGCTCCCATATGCCCCAACAGTCTTTCAAAGAGGACCCTTTCGTGCGCGGCATGGTGGTCGACAATGGTAAGGCCGCCCTTGCCCGCGACCGCGATGAACGTGTCTCCGAGATAAATGGATGGCAGCGACGGCCGATAGCCGAATTCGAGATTCTCAGAGACTGCCTGCGCCCCTGCGGGAAACG
>VEOY01000110.1 GCA_012026685.1 Nitrospirota bacterium | reverse complement strand
GATAGGCTGGAGGTGTAAGCATAGTAATATGTTCAGCTGACCAGTACTAATTGGCCGTGTGGCTTGACCCTTATTTCTCTTCCCTCCTGTTGTCAAAAAAAACTCCTTGCCAAAATAGAAAAACGTAGTAAAATTTAAAAAAATAAACAGGGGCGCCCGAAGGCCCTTTCTACTATCATCGTAGGAGACAATGAAGGAACGGGACATATTCGAAGAGATCATCGATATCGGCAAACGTCGAGGCGTTCTCACCTATGACGAGATCAATGAAGCACTTCCCTCAGAATATTTTTCACCTGACGAAATAGAGGATCTCATGGACCTCCTCCAGGATATGGGGGTGAAGGTCACTGACGCAACGGAAGATGAGACCGTGGTCGAGGAGGAACTCGAGGAAGAAGTAGTAGAATATGAGAAGACCGAAGACTTGGTCCAGGCTTATTTCCATTCCATGGGCGATATCTCCATTCTCACCAAAGACGAAGAGACGGAACTTGCGAAGCGTCTCGAAGAGGGCCGGAACATCATCCGTGACATCGTGATTTCCATGCCTCTCTATTCCTATATGGAAGAGCAGATAGCTTTTGAACAGGAGCAGTTAGGCGAACAGGAAGAAGAGGTTGAAGAAGAAGAGGTTGAGGGCGGAGAAGAAGAGGAAGAAAAACCCGATGAAGCATTGATCAGAAGCCTTAAGATCCTTGACGAAAGCATGAGGGACATTGAGGCTACAGACAGGAAGATCGGCCGTCACGGCAGTCTGAAGGACCTGAAAAAGCTGATCACTGAAAAGAAAAGAAAAGATATCAATCCCCTGAAACTCGGCGAACTCGCCAAAGAAGTGCAGGTAAAGTACAAGAAAGTCGAAACAGAGATCGGGGTCAAGATCGAAGAACTGAAGGAAAAGTGGAACAGGATCACTATGGCACGAGCGCTTGTCATGGAGGCAAAGAATGAGCTGATCACCCGCAACCTTCGTCTTGTGGTCAATATTGCCAAGAATTATGTCGGCAGGGGCCTTCCGTTGCTTGATCTGATCCAGGAAGGCAATATCGGCCTCATGAAGGCGGTCGATAAGTTCAAGTATGAAAAAGGGTTCAAATTCTCGACCTATGCCACTTGGTGGATACGCCAGGCGATAACGCGCGCGCTCATTGATCAGACCAAGACGATCAGGGTGCCTGTGCATATGATGGAGTTTTATAACAGGGTCACCAAGGCATCACGGGAACTGACCCAGGCGCTGGGCAGGGAACCGAGCAATGAAGAGATCGCAAAGAAGCTGGGCGTTCCCACCCGGAAAGTGGAAGAGGTATTTCGTGCTATACAGGACCCGATAGCGCTTCAGACACCGGTCGGCGATGAGGACACGGAACTGGAAGACTTTATCGGTGACAAGAACAGTCCTTCACCGTATTCCGATGCTGAACGGAGTGAGACATCCGATCAGATCCTCATGATCCTGAAGACGCTTACTCCGAAAGAAGAGAAGGTAATCCGGATGCGTTTCGGCATTGGCGTGGACAGGGACCATACCCTTGAAGAGGTAGGAAGACATCTTTCGATCACGAGAGAACGTGTACGGCAGATAGAAGCAAAAGCCCTGAGAAAGCTTAAACATCCGAGCCGCCTCAGGGCCTTGAAAGTACTTACGTCAGCGTAACTGTCATTCAGCCTGCATAATCATTGTTCCCGGGATGATCGAAATCGTGCTTTCTGTGACAACTGCTGTCGATGACGTATCGTTCACGGTAAACACCTGAACAGCTCCACTTGGCACCTTCTGTTTCCCGATAAAAACTGTTCTGAACATATCCCCAATCTCAACCCCGTCCTTTTTGCCCCGGTCAATATAGACCACATCAAAAAGTCCGTTGTTATCTTTTAAATTCCTGGCTGCCACAATATAACCGCGAATATCCGGCTTTCTGAACGGTTTAGAGACAACCGGGGGTGTCATCTCTTCATAGGGGATGAGGATATCTCCAAGCGTGATGTCATTATAGTTTGTGAGGATCTGGGCGACAGTTTCACCAAACTCAAATTTCTTTATCTCGGCAACGCCAGCCACATCAACAAGATATCCCACCTTTGCATTGGTAACCGGATGCGTAATGACCTTCGGATACTTCAGAACATAAAATCTGTCACCCGGCTTTACCTGTCCTGCAGTCTTTACATAAATAAAGTCCAGATTGCCAAAGAGTGTTCTCATGGTCGGAGAACCGGTAATTTTCCCGACCTCGTTGATCCTGGCAGCAATGCGCCCGCTTGCGATATAAAGATTTTTGCTCACGAGAGGCTTTTCGGGTATAGGCGGGGGCTCAACCCTATGGATCGATTCCTTTGCAGGCGCCTTTTCAATGATCGGCTCCATGACAGCCGGTTCTTCAGTCTTTTCCTCCCTCTGGATAAGATAAAGCGGGATGCGAATAGTCTGCCCTGGCGCTAATCTGTCAGGATTGGCTATCTCAGGATTCTCCTTCCATACCTTCGGCCAAAGAAATGGGTCATTCAGCTCCTTTTTCGAGATGTCCCAGAGTGTATCCCCCTGCTGAATCTTATATTCCCTTATCTCCTGGTTCTGGGCAAACGCAAGGGATGATATTCCTACAAAGGTAATAATCAAGCAAAGGATAAGTCTTTTATTCAGCATAGTACCTCTCCTCTTTTAAAGTTATTCTTCAACTTAGAACATAACCGAGAACAAAAAAACTGTCAAGCATATTCTGGATTTTTCGGATTTCCCTGTGGCATATGCGCCAACCTCATTGAAACATGGCTTCTGGAAAGTCAGCATTATTCATTGAGAAGTCAGGCTTTCTCAAGAAGACATACCCGTGCCAGAAGACGCCGATCCTGCACGCAATGTTCTGCTGTTCTTAGTCCTGACTCTCTGTTATAGTAAAACAGTGAAAGGAGCTTGAAAATGTCCAAAGGCTTTCATCTGACCTTTTTTTCTTCGGTTCTTTCAATATGTCTACTGATAAGCGCGTCCACCGTGAGCGGCACAGACACAGCGAAACAAGTGCCTGTTCCAATCTCGCCAGAGTCGATTTGTCCCCTCCTGAACGGTCAGAAGATCCCTGCTGTAACACTGAAAAGCAGTGAGGGGGAATTATTCGATCTCATCGCTTCAGTAACGAAAAAACCAACCATTCTGATATTTTACCGCGGTGGTTGGTGACCATACTGCAATGTGCAGTTGGGCCAACTGCAGGAAATCGAACCAAAACTCAACCAGCTGGGATACCAGATTATCGCTGTCAGCCCTGATCGCCCGGAGGTACTGAAGAACAGCATGAAAAAACACAACTTTACCTATCTTCTCCTCTCCGACAGCAGAAAGGAAGCTGCGCGTGCTTTCGGCATTGCCTTCCGGGTCGATCAGAAATCACTCAAAATGTACGAGCAGTACGGCATAGACATTGAAACAGCATCCGGCGAAGGGGACCTCATCCTGCCGGTGCCCGCAGTATTCGTAATCGGGCTTGACGGGGTCATAAAGTTCGAATATGTAAATCCAAATTATGAAGTGCGCTTAGATCCGGACATACTCATGGCCGCTGCACGGTCAGCCGTGAAAAACTAAGGAACTGAAGCATGGCAAAGTGCCCTCAATGCGGCAGGGAGATATCGGAAGGAACTCATTGCAAGACATGTGGAATGGAAATCCATTACAAGGATTTCAGAGGCTCGGAGCTGCTCGACATAAAAATACCTTCATCATCTTCGCATTCACAAGAGGCTGAGCAAAGATCCACCACAGAGGGAAAAAATGACGACAACGCGCTGAATTTACCGTCAGCAAAAAAACCTCGTCTCAATAAAATGGTCTTTTTTTCACTTGCCGTCATTGTCATCATTATAGCAGCTATTTCCTGGTACTATCTGCTCAAATTCCTTCTGAAGTTTTGATACTTGGAATGACAGGGAATCGGCCTTATATATGCCTGCAGTAACCGAGGATTTTGGCGGCAATCCCATTGCTGCCGCTTGCAGAAAATGTGAATCCGTCTTTTCATATCAGGTTACGTTACATGCCCGGGGAAACCATTTCTCTGAAGAAGTCCGCTACTATTTCAAATCAGGCTGCGTTCGCATGGAATTCATCTCCCCTTTTCACGGGTCGGTCCTCACATACAATCCCAGCTCCAAGGAAGTCCGGCTGAAACCTTTGCCGTTCCTGAACCACGTCATTCCCCTCAGTCCGGACAGCCATATGGTCCGTAGCTCAGCGGGTCACCGCGTTGACCAGTCAGACATCGGGTCGTTGCTCCGGGCGATTACAACATTACAGTCAAAGGGCAAGACATCCATGGCAGGTGACGACGTGCTCTCCGGGAGAAACACCATGATCATCAGGATTGTGGGAGACGATGATGCTGATGTATGCGGCATTCACCGCTATGATCTTTGGCTTGAAAAGAAGACCTTTCTGCCGCTGAAGGTGACAACGTACAATTCAGAAGAAGAATTGATCGAAGAAGTTGTCATGGATGATCTTGAAATTAATGTTGACCTCCCAGATGACCTTTTCCGCCTCTAGCGTCTTGCCTTAGACCCCGAGATAAGATTCTCTCCCTTCGTATTCGGTGCGCCGACCATGTTCATTATCTCCTGCCATCCTGCGGGGCATAACCGGAGTTATAATCGTGACCGGATTTTGATAGAATGGGCCATGGAAGACAGCACTCTGGGCCGGATCATCTCAGTCGAAAAGGAGATTCAGCAGCGCCTCGACCTGGAACGTGCAAAGGTTTTTGAGTGGCTAGAAGATCAGAGAAAAATCTGCGAGAAAAAACTTGTCGAGGAAGAGCAGCACATAAAGAAAGAGCTCGGACAAAAACTGGAGCAGGCAGTAGCCGAGGCTGAATCAAGAGCTTCAGCCCTCATAAATGAAGCACGTGCTGCCGGGACAATCCTACAAGACCTCGATAAAGAATCCCGTATGAGGATCGTATCACGGCATATCGGCAGGGTCCTCCCCGGAAACAGGCAATGATCGTACGCATGTCGAAAATTGAAATTGTTGGGCCCAAAGATCTCCTGCAGGATGTGCTTAACGTGCTCAGTTCTCTCGGCATTTTCCAGATCGAGCCGTCGAGCGCCGGCATTAGCGAAAAAGGACAGGAAGAAGATCTCAGATCGTTTTCGCTGGATGAAAAAACCCTGTTCGAGCGGCTTTTTCTTGAAGATTTGCGAGAAAAGATTGAAAAGCTCTTTTCATTCCTGCCAAGGATACCAGTCAGGAAAAGCTATCTGGATCCCCAATCCATTCTTGGGACTCTGGCATATACGGTAGAAAAGCATCTTTCAGCGTGCAAATCTCTGGAAGAAAGGAAGAGAATCCTTCGCCGGGAATTGGCCGAACTGAAGCGTTACTCCGGCTTTCTTTTTACGCTGGAGGCCCTGTTCAAAGATGCAAAGGCAGCTCCGGACCTCGATGTTATCGGACTTACGATAAAAGACCCCGGAGCGATCGAACATATCGAGGTTCTCCTTTCGCGGCTCACCGGCGGCAAGTTCAAGCTTTTTACGATCCCGGTCGAAAACGGGGCACTTGGCGGGCTGATAACGATAGAGAAGACATTATCTGAAAAAGTGAGCAGGGCCCTGAGCAGCGAACAGATCCCTGAGATGCCCTTCCCGGAGTCCTTTGATCTCTTATCGCTGACCGGGAAAATTTCTTTCATCCAGCAGAGGTCCTCTGCCATCAATGCCGAAATTGAGGGGATAGAGCGGGAGCGTCAAAAGATCTGCACGAGATGGTGGCCGATCTACACGACCGTATACGCCTGGATCAACGGGCGCCTCGCCCTGCTAAATGCCACTGCCTCTGTCTTCCAGACCAGAATGTGTTTCTTCATCCATGGGTGGATGTCAACAGAAGACGTTGCCGGGCTGAAGAGGCGCATGGCCTCGTCCTTTGGCCCTCTGGTGGTTATCGAAGAAAAGGAAATGCTTCAGAAAGACCTTGACCGTGTACCGGTCATGCTCAAGAACCCTTCCTATTTCAGGCCCTTCGAACTCTTTGTGAGGCTTCTGCCTTTGCCTTCCTACACATCGCTTGACCCGACACCCTTCATCGCTATCTTCTTCCCCGTCTTCTTCGGCATGATCCTGGGAGATGCCGGCTACGGCCTTATCCTGCTGGTCATGTCCCTGATACTTAGGAAACGGTTTGCCGCAAAAAAAACCTTAAGGGACGGGGCTCAGATACTGCTCATATCCTCGGTATATACGATTTTTTTCGGCATCCTGTATGGCGAGTTCTTCGGCGACCTACCGCAGAGGCTCCTCGGGATCGAGCCTCTCTGTGTTGAACGCCGCACTGCCATCATACCCATGCTCTACTTCACGCTCACGGTCGGCGTGCTTCATGTCCTCTTCGGTCTTTTCCTCGGGATCGTAACCGCATTCAAGAAACGGACGAAAAAGAAAGCCCTGTTCAAGTTTCTGAGCATCCTGCTCATCTTCTGTATGATTATTATCCTTGCATCTTTTTTCGATGTCTTCCCTGCCGTTATTTCCCAGCCGGTCATCATTGCGATCCTGCTGTTATCTCCCCTTCTTTTGTTTGCCGGCGGTCTTTTGGCCCCGCTCGAACTCCTCAAGAGCGTCGGCAATATTATCTCCTATGTGAGAATTATGGCCATCGGACTTACGTCCGTACTGCTCGCCTTCATGGCGAACCATATTGCCGGATTGACCGGGAACATTGTCATCGGGATCGTGGTGGCAGGAATGCTCCATCTCCTTAATATCATCCTGGGTGTCTTTTCGCCGACGATCCACGCCCTCCGGCTCCATTATGTCGAGTTCTTCAGCAAGTTCCTGGAGCATGGAGGAAAAGAGTTCCATCCGCTAAGAAAGGGCGATGATGAAGGGACAGGATCGATATAAAAAGTGAACAGAGAAAACGATTCGTAGAATATGACCAAAAAGGAGGAACAATTATGGGTATGGAAAAAGTGCTTATCGCGCTCTGTGCTGCACTCGCGATCGGCCTGACAGCCATAGCGACGGCTTGGGCACAATCCAGAATCGGGGCTGCAGGAGCAGGGGCATTGGCCGAGAAGCCGGAGCTTTCAGGAACAATCGTCATTCTTGTCGCAATCCCTGAGACAATGGTTATCCTGGGCTTTGTCATAGCCTCCATGATCCTGTTCGGGGGCAAATAGCTGATGGATTGTGAGCATCTCATCAAATGCCTCTGGAAAGAGGCAGAAGAAAAAATCCGGATCATCGGCGAAGAAGCAAAGGCTGCCGCAGCAGAGATCGGGGAAGAGACTGCTCTGAAAATCAGCCGCCTGCGTGAGGAGTACGAAAAGACAAGCAATGCAGCGGCTGCTAAAAGAACCGATGAGATTCGGACTGATGCGGAAACAAAGGCGAGACTGCTCCGTGCCTCGGCTGCCCGAACGCTCTCCATGTGTTTGTATGACGAATTCCGTTCATCCCTGCCGCTCTTACGAAACAAGGGCTACGCGGATGCCTTCGCCGTCATGGCAGCAGAACTCCCTCCTTTTTCATGGAAGGCGGTCAGGGTGAATCCGGGGGATGCATCCCTGGCGCGGGTGCACTTCCCCGATGCTGAGATCATCTCGGACAGCGAAATCTCCGGCGGCATGGAGGTGACAAATGACGACGGCAGAATCCGTGTCATCAACACCTTCGAGAAAAGACTGGAAAGGATATGGGAGGAACTTGTACCGGATCTCATGCAGGAAAGCTATGCAACACATTGATATCAGAGAATTTCTCGAGCGCGCTCCGGATCACGGCTTCCCGTTGGACTATCTTCTGTCACGCCTCAGGGGGAGAAGATCGCGACTGATTACCGACTGGGGCATTCTTGCGAAGTCAACGTCGCCCATGGAACAGCTCACACCGGGACATTACCAGACGGTCTTTGGTATAAGCGCTCCTGATGCGGCATGGAGGGCCCTCATGGCCGAATACCGGTGGGGATACCATCAAATGAACGGACCGGTCAGGAAGACTTTTGCCCCATTCTTTCTCTACGGGGAGCTCAGGACCCTTTTCATCTGTCTCAGGTACCTGAGGGGCTTAATGAGGGACAGGCTGCAGGAGATTCTTTCCGTGAGCCTTCTTTCGGTGGCGATCAGGGATGCCCTGCTCAGAAGCTCAGATGAGCTCTCAGCAGCCCAGGGAATTGAAAAAGAGTTTCTGTGCCTCTCCTGCCGGTTCAAGGGATTAGCCGAGACCCTGCGGCATGCTGGGCTGAATGACTTTGAACAGAAACTGGCAGAGATCTTTCTCTCCGTTATCATCACGACCGGACTCGATCCTTTTCTTAAGGCGTTCTTCCTGCGCATCATCGATGCCCGGAACATCCTTGCCCTTGCAAAACTCCTGAAGCTGGGGGAAACATTGGAGCATCCGTTCATATCCGGTGGGAAGATTGATGCAGTGATGCTCAGAGATATCCTCGGCAGAAGGGACATACAGACTGCAGACAAGCTCGTGATGGGATTCACCGGAGAGAAGACCAGCTCCGCAAATCTCTCCGGACTGGAGATATCCATGTACCGGGGAATCAGCCGCTGGCTGAAAAAAAAGAGTAGGGGTTCGCCCGGGACCGGACTTGTTCTGGATTATCTCTGGAAATGTTCCGTAGAGGCGATGAATTTAAATATTCTTTCCTATGGCGCGGGATTACATCGGGATGTCATTGCAGCGGAGCTTGTCCGGTGAAAAAAGTGCTTTTCATAACAACTCCTGATGCGCGCCCCGGATTTGGCCTCGCCGGCATCGATCAGATCGCAATTGAGCCGCATAAACTGGAGGGTTTTCTCATCAAGGCTGCTTCTGACCCGAACAACGGTCTCGTGGTCATCGACGAGCGCCTGACCGCAGGGATGGCCGATGAACGCCTGAGGGAGATCGAGCGGACCTGGCACGGAGTCGTGGTCATACTCCCTTCTCCGATTTCCGCACCTGTTGAAATAGAGGACTATGTTTCCCGTCTCATCAGGAAGGCCATCGGCTATCATGTGAGGATACGGCTGTGACTGGAAGGATCCTCGGGATATCAGGGCCGACCGTGAGCACAGGACTGAAGGGTCTGAAACTGTATGAAAGAGTCTATGTTGGACATGCCCTGTTGACAGGCGAAGTGGTCCGGCTCCATGAGGACAAGGCGGTTATCCAGGTATATGAGGATACGCGTGGACTTGCCATCGGAGAACCCATTCAAGGAGTCGGCCTTCCCCTCACGGTCAGGCTCAGCGCAGGCCTCCTTTCCGGCATGTTCGACGGTCTCCAGCGTCCGCTCGAAAAGATGCGAAGCGAAATGGGACCTTATATCACGACCAGCCGGGAGATCGCTGCCGTAGATACAATGAAGAAATGGCGCTTTCATCCTCTCCGGAAACCAGGGGAAGAGGTCGGACCAGGAGAGGACATTGGATATCTTGAGGAAGATTCTTTCCGGCATTACATCATGAACAAGACATCTGCACGACAGAAGGTTTCCTGGCTTGCAGACGGGGATATCAGCGTGAACGACCCCTTGGGCGGTTTCGAAAACGGGGGCGAGATCATGGGGCACATAAATTGGCCGGTGAGAGGCGCACGACCGTACCGAAATAAACATGCACCTTCACTGCCGCTCGTGACCGGCCAGCGAAGCATAGACTTTCTCTTCCCGCTCGCAAAAGGAGGCACCGCAATCCTGCCCGGAGGTTTCGGCACCGGCAAGACGATCCTCGAACAGGCTGTCGCAAAATTTGCAGATGTGGATATTGTTGTCTATACCGGGTGCGGCGAGAGGGGCAATGAGATGGCAGAGATGATTGATGAGTTCCTCAGCCTGAAAGACCCCTGGAGAGACCGGCCGCTGACAGCCCGGACCATCCTCGTCGTCAACACCTCCAACATGCCGGTTGCCGCACGCGAGGCATCGATCTATACTGCCGTCACAATGGCAGAATACTATCGGGATATGGGATACCATGTGCTCTTTCTCGCGGACAGCCTTTCGCGATGGGCTGAGGCGCTCCGCGAGATCTCATCGTCCCTTGAGGAGATGCCGGGTGAAGAAGGATATCCAACGTATCTGTCGTCAAGGCTTTCATCATTCATCGAACGGGCAGGGGTAGTCGAGACCCTGAGCGGCAAGGTCGGTTCACTCAGCATGGTGCTCTCGGTATCACCTCCCGGCGGTGACTTCACCGAACCGGTTACCCAGGCATGCCTCCGTGCTACCGGCTCATTTCTGATGCTCGACACGTCACTCGCATACCGGCGGCATTTCCCCGCCATCAATTGGTCTCAGAGTTATTCGCTGTATGCCAGAGATGTAGCAGACCACTTCGAAACGCAATTTTCGTCCGAGTGGACCAGGCTGCAGAGCTGGTGCAGGGAACTGCTCCAGAAGGAAGAGTCCCTGCGCGAGGTGGCAGAAATTCTCGGAGCCGAAGGCCTCCAGGATGCAGACCGGCTCCTGATGCACGTGGCAGAGATGATCCGTGCTGACTTTCTCTGCCAGAATTCCTTTACTGAAGATGCCTTTTCAACACCAGAACAGACCTTCGAAAATATCCGGGGCATAAGGTCTTTCCATGATCAGGCCGATGCAATACTGAAAAGAGGCGTCGCCCTTGAAGAGGCACTCAGGAGGGCCCGTGAGACTGTCTGAACACATATACCGTACTGCGTCGTCTCTGGCCGGTCCTCTCCTTTTTGTCAGAAATGTCTTTGCCGCGAAGTTCGGCGAGATCGTGAGGATCGTGCCTGACGATGGAGCTCAGATACTGGGAGAGATCCTGAGGATAGAAGGGGACAATGTCCTTATCGAGTTATACGGGGAAAGCCGCGGCCTGGATATTCAGGGAATGTCTGTTGTCTTTACCGACTCATTGATGCAGGTGCCGCTCTCCTTGGATCTGGTTGGAAGGGTCTTCAATGGATCGGGAAGCCCCATCGATGGCATGGACATGTTCATTCCGGAAAAAAAGATGCCGGTCACCGGCGCCCCGATCAATCCGGCTGCGCGTGCAAGACCCGAAGAACCGATAGAAACCGGATTCTCTGCAATCGACGGGCTGAATACCCTCGTTAAAGGACAGAAACTCCCGATATTCTCGTCTGCCGGCCTGCCGGCCAGAGAACTTGTGGCAGGCATATTGCGCAATGCCAGAACTCCCGTGGCGTCTGGTGGATTTGTCGCTGTTTTCGCCGCACTGGGGCTCACCTTCCACGAGTATGCGTTCTACCGAAAAGTGCTTGACGGGATGAAAACCGGGTTCGTCGCCTTTGTGAACATGGCGAATGAGCCCGTAATGGAACGGCTTCTCGCGCCAAGATTCGCCCTTGCAACTGCCGAATTTCTTGCATTCGAAAAAGGCATGGACGTGCTCGTGATCATCACGGATATGACCAATTACTGCGATGCCCTGCGGGAGATCTCGACTGCCCGGGAAGAACTTCCGGGGCGAAGGGGGTATCCGGGATATATGTACTCAGATCTTGCATCTCTATATGAACGTGCGGGGCGTATCCGGGGCCTGAACGGTTCAGTGACCATGATCCCGGTCCTGACTATGCCGGAGGATGACATCACGCATCCAATACCGGACCTGACCGGGTATATCACCGAGGGACAGATCGTCCTGAGCCGGGAAATGCATCAGCACGCCCTCTTCCCCCCAATGGATGCCTTGCCGAGCCTTTCCCGGCTCATGCAGAAGGGGATCGGGGAAGGGCGCACGCGAAAAGACCACCGCACCGTAGCCAATGCCCTCTATAAATACTACGCGCGGGGCAGGGACCTCCGCCGGCTCGAGGCTATTGTCGGCAGAGAGGGAATGACAAAAGGCGACACGCAGATGCTCGACTTCGCTGAGGCATTTGAAAAGGAGTTCGTTCACCAGGGGGATGCGAGGAGGGGGATGGAGGAGACGCTCGACATCGGCATTGCACTTGCCGAAAGGTTCAGGACCGGCGCATGATACAGCTGACGCGAACAAACCTTCTCATGCTCAGGGAAAAGGCTGGATCTGTGATCAACAGCATGAGGATCCTTAAGGCCAGGAAACAGATACTGATAAGGGAATTCCTCGACACCACCAGGCCCTTTCTCCGGTCACGCGCAGAGATCAGGAGTGCATACGGAAGGGCCATTCAGGAGCTCGCACTCAGTCTCGGCCGGGAGGGGAAGGACAGTATTGAGTCCATAGCCGCTGTCGCAACCCGGCCCTTCGAGGTGAAGATAACGGAAAAAAGAATATGGGGACTGCGGTACAAGGAAGTTACAGCCTCGGAACCTGCGGTGCGTGCCCCGTGGAAAAGAGGTTACGATTTCCTCCCGACCTCTCCTCACCTGGATGAAGGCATCAACCTCTTCGAGAAGATCATGGAATCAATGATTGAAATGGCAGCCTTTGAGAGCAAGCTGAAGCGTCTCGGTGAGGAGATCGTCAAGACGTCACGACGGATAAGGGTGCTAGAAGAAAAGGTCTTGCCCGAATTCAGATCACAGATTAAAATGATTTCAGATCACATAAGCGAAGGGGAAAGAGAGGCCTTCTGCGGACTGAAAAGGTTCAAAGAGAAAAGCCGCTCGGCCCGGAAGAAGACTGAATAGATGTTCAAACGCCATGATCTGTTCCTTGTGAAGACACATATATGGTATGTCGAGCGGCTGGTATGGCTTGTTGCAGGGGTCGATGTTCTGGCAAGCTCGGTCCTGACAGCGACACTGCATCCGAACTGGGCCTTTTCTGTCCTCTTCGTCGGTTTCTGCTCTCTGACGGTCGCTCTGACCGGCTTCTGTATTGTCGGGAATATCCTCCTGTTTCTCGGCGCAAGTCCGATGATCCCGAGCACAGCGCTCCCCAACGCCAACAAAGACAGCAGATTTTATTTCATGCAGACCGACCGTTGGTTTCTCGAACGTTATATCTATCTCTTTGTCGGTGTCAACCTCTCCCTCAGTTCCATGCTGGCTCGGTTCTATAGCCCCTACTGGCTATTTTTTACCGGCTTTGTCGGGTTGGCGACCGTAACCTTCGCGTTCACCGGATTCTGCATCATGGCAAACCTCTTGTACCGCCTTGGTGCTGAACCTCGGCTCTGCAGATATCTGTGATGATTTAGCTTCCTTGCCAGTCATATTACAAAGATACGTGCGGTGATCGGCATGCTCTGCGGCCTGACGGTTGCAGACCTCGTGCATGTGATCGTCTCGTTCGCATTTGTGGCGTCCCTGTTCGCCCATATCTATCTGACGACGCTCGGCGCCACACCGACGCAGCATATCAGGGCCATGATCACAGGCTGCGAGAAGGAGGAATAACCGCTTGTTGACATCAGCAGGCAGCTGAAGAACCTTACGGCCACCCACTGCCGTGCCTGCGGTGAGTGTTCAGAAAAAAGAACCGGACAGCTGATTCATCTTCTCCAGCTGCCCGGCTCCCGTGTACCAGACCCTTACTTCAGTGCTCCTGAAACTTCGGTCTGGCTGTGATCCGTGAAACTCCCCTAAGCTTTCTGCATCTGCTTACACAGTAGTACGGTTTTACCGGGTTGTCAATCCCATAATTGTAATTCCTAGCGAAGATAAAGCTCTCTTTTTATGCCAGACGGGGTTCGTGTTTATCGGAGGTCTCTGAATCCCGAGATACCGCCGTCACTCGATGACTGCAGGAAAAAAAGAGATCTCGCCGACTCTCGTCTGACATTGCATCGGGTCATTTGAAATTCTGCCAGTAAAGGTACCTCTGATATTTCCGGAAGTTTATGGCATGCTCTCCCTGCAGCCTTCTGGCTTCAGCCCGGATTGCATGGAGGTCGCTGAATAGCGGCGGATCATTGAAACCAAAAACGATACCATTACGGAACATTTCAGCAAGGAGCAGTTTCAGCGTATTGTTCCCGAATGCTTCCTGTATGCGCCGGTAGATAGCGGGAAAGTTGTCCTTTGGCCGGTTCCAGAGATTGATCGCAAAAATGCCGTCCGCGGCAAGATGCTTCCGGCACGTACAGAGAAACTCCGTTTCCAGCAGAGGTACGGCCGGGCCGTCATCTTCGAATGCATCGACGAGTATCAGATCATACTTTGGATCGCATACTTTGCGCCGCCTGATAAAATTCTGACCTGCTTCGCAGAATATCCTCAGGCCCGTATTCTGCGCAGGCAGGAAAAAATATTGATGTGCGAGGTCTATGACCTTTTGCCTGATCTCAATAATGTCCAGAGAGCATGCTGGGAAGGCATGCATCAGGAAGTGGACCAGTGAACAGCCGCCAAGACCGATCAGAAGGGCCTTTCGAGGTGCCGGCCTGAAGAGAAGTGCGCTCATCATGGCCTGATGGTAATCCTCGATGAGCATTCCGGGGGCATCGAGTCGCATGCTGCTTTGAAGAATATCATCATGGAAGTAAAGACTTCTCACCCCCCGGTCGTCAGAGATGGTGATATCGCCGTAGTTGTCCTGGCATAGATGAATTATCTTCCCGAATATCATTCCTGCAGACAATTACCCTCTCATTTTTGAAAGCGCCTTGACAGGTCCAGATCGATGGAATCCCGTGGCGTGCTCATGGTCTTGTGCTGCACCTTCTGTCTATGCCGTCGCACTTTGCCTCCGGCATAGTATATCCCAATCTCCCGCTTCGAAACAGGTGTCTGCTGATCTGT
>VEOY01000033.1 GCA_012026685.1 Nitrospirota bacterium | reverse complement strand
GGCGGGTTCGGCGGCGGTGGGGCGTCAGGAGACTGGTAACCATCAACAGCTTGAATGGCATGAAGATATCTCAGGAGATTAAGAGAGCAGACGATGCATAGAGCAAAGACATTTTTCACAGAAACGGAAAAACAAAAGATCGCAGATGCCATACGGTCTGTCGAATGCTGCACCATAGGTGAAGTTGCGGTTGTAGTCACCGACAGCAGCGATCATTACCGTGAAGCGGAAGTCCTTGGCGCGGTATCCTTGAGCTGCTTTGCGTCGCTGCTGCTCACCGTGTCCTTTTTTCACGCGTCACTCTGGTCCTTTATCCCGTTCGGTATCCTCTTTTTCTTCCCCTTCAGAATTCTTCTCAGCAGGGTACCAGATCTTAAAATGCCGCTTGTGGGAATAAAGCGAAAAGAGGCAGCCGTCCGTCAGGGAGCGCTGAGCGCTTTTTACGAAAGAGGCCTTTACAGGACAAAGAAGAACACCGGCGTTCTCTTCTTCCTCTCTCTTCTCGAACACAAGGTCTGGGTGCTGGCAGACAAAGGCATCTATGAAAAGATAGACCAGGAGACACTCAACGGGTTTGCCCGGGCAGTCTCCATGGGTATCAAGGGAGGCAGCGCATGCGATGCCCTCTGCGCCGCGATCCGGGACGCCGGCGAAGTACTCGCAAGGCACTTCCCGCTAACGCCGGGCGACACGAACGAACTGTCCGATGAGGTCATGACGGAGTAGCGGCACTGACCTTGTGAAGGTCGAGGCATCCACGGAGAGACAATTTTTTTATGATGCTGATATGGATCAATATCTTATCTGCAGATGAAAGGAGGTGAAACCATGAGGATAATGAAAATTGCGGCCATATGTCTGCTGCTGACAGCATGTATCGTGGGCATGACCGTGAAAACAGCGGTGACAGCCGAACAGAGAAATGACGTCCTCTATTATTGTGATTGTGGACCGCAGTGCAAATGCGATTCGGTCAGCACCAGGCCCGGAAACTGCAAATGCAACAAACCGATGAAGTGGGGACATGTGCTCAAGGTCGAGGGCGATGACGCCCTGGTCTGTACCTGCGGTGAAGGCTGCAAGTGCGGCATCGACCCGGCGGATCACACAAAATGCGGATGCGGCAACAAACTGAAGAGGATCAGCCTTAAGGGAACCGGGATCTATTTCTGCAACTGCGGAGGGTCCTGCATGTGCAACACGCTTTCCGACAAGCCAGGCCAGTGCAAATGCGGCATGGACCTGAAAAAATCCAACTGATCGGCCTATGATAAAGAGGCAGGGCCGGTTGATAGGCCCCTGCCTCTTTATCATGAATACGTGTTCAGCAGGTGAGATTCTTTAATCGGAAGAGAGTTTGACCGGCGCGGGGTCGGAGATGCAGAGTTGAGCAGCGCAGTCTTAAAAATCCAACGGACTTTTCAGCTCCTTTATCGTCTTGCTCGGCACACAGTGGGTATAGATCATCGTTGTCCTCACATCGCTGTGGCCCAATAGTGTCTGAATCGTCCGGATATCGTAATTAGCCTGCAGAAGGTGGGTGGCGAAGCTATGCCGAAAGGTGTGTGCAGTGACCCTTTTGGTGAGTCTTGCACGGCTGACCGCCTCATGCAGCGCCTCATGCAGATTGCTCTCATGGAGATGATAACGCCGCAGTTCTTTCTTTAAGGGAACCTGCGTCAGAGTCTGTAGAGGGAAGAACCATTGCCAGATGAAGTCTCTTGCCGCCTTCGGATATTTTTTTTCAAGCTGGTCATCCAAAAAGACGCCCGAGTATCCAGCCTTGAGGTCTGCGTCATGCATCGTTCTGACAGTCGCAAGCTGCTTCAACAGCTCAGGAGTTATGGTCTTTGGGATCGGCACGGTCCTCGCCTTCTTGCCCTTACCGTCCTGTATGGTAAGAATCCCTTCGTCGAAATTGAAATCCTTGACGCGCAGCTTAAGGCATTCAAAGAGACGCAGCCCGCAGCCGTACAGCAGTTTGACCACCAGGTCAGACGGATAGGAAAGATGTTTCAGTACAGCGTCGATCTCCCGCCTTGAAAGGACAACAGGGATATACTTCGATTTCTTTGCCCGGGGAACGTCCTTATGGTCGCCGAAGTCTTTCTTCAGAATATGCCGGTACAGAAATAACAACGCATTGAACGCCTGATTCTGCGTAGAGGCTGCGACACGGCGATTGACAGCCAGATGGGTTAGATACGCCTTGACATCGGCATCAGATAAGTCTGCAGGTGGCTTATTGCTCAAAAAACTCTGGAATTTACGTATCCAGTCACCATATGCCTTCAAGGTCTTTCGGGAATAGCGGCGGGTCTTAATCTCGGCCGAAAGATCGGCTATGATCTTGTCCCACGCCGGGGAAGCAGTCTTTTCAAGGCATCGCCATTCATTATAATGGCTGCCGGAGGTCTGCCCCGCAGCTGCAGAAGCGTTATCCGTACGGGCAGGTGACCTTTGAGTATCCTGAACCGATGACGCGCTCCGCCTCACCGGAGAATCAGCTATTACTTGGCGCGATTTTGCTCCGGATGACGGATATTCCACGGGTTTGAATTCAGCGGCAGACTTTGTCTCCGCATCGAGCATCGCGAAATACAGAGAGACGGCATGCGCTGCCTGCTTTTGGAACTCGGGCAATTGCTTCTTTTGCTGAAGCTTCTCAATGAACAGCCGTATCTGGTCTGATCGGGTTTCGGGTGGTTGATATTTTGAGCGGAAATCCCAGAAGTAGAGGAGCCATTTTTTGTAGCCTGCATGTCGCGAGGCGTCTTTGACCTTTGCCTTTAGAAAGGCATCATACTGCATCCAGATATCATACGGAACTTTCTGCACGGTATTATTTCTAAGCCTGACTAATATTCGTTATTTAACATTATCTAAGCACATAATCTACTAAATATAATGTGTTACGTCAAGAATCTAACTTCAATTTTTCTTGACCCCCTCCCAACTCGGTGGTATTATCTACAAACTATCTAATAACGTGTTGGTCCAGGCAAAATATCATGAACGAACAATATCCTTATAAGACTGCATCAGTTGCTCCCGCTAATCGCCGAGACCATTCCTTTT
>VEOY01000009.1 GCA_012026685.1 Nitrospirota bacterium | reverse complement strand
TACGCCCAGGTGGCATATCTTCGATGGGTTCCCGGTGACCCTGCGTGGCCCGAGGGCGGGCTCCTGCTCGTGACGTTCGCGGCATGTCTTAGTCTCGCCAGCCTTCTCAGCCTGGGCAGTCGGTTCGGGGTATTCCCGGCCTTGCGGGGTCTTGTGACGAGAGGCCCCTACCGGCTCGTGCGCCATCCGATGTATCTGGCCTACGTGATCGCGGACATAGGGTACAACCTCCAGGAATGGAATTTCGGCACGGTGCTGCTGGTCATGGCGGGGTGGGCATCCCTGCTTTACCGCATCCGGACGGAGGAGCGCATACTCTCTCACGATGCACGATGGTCTGCCTACGCCGTATCGGTGCGCTGCCGCCTCATTCCGGGCATCTGGTAGAGGAAGCAGGGATTGGTTCCTGTTCCGTGAAGCGGGCGTCTTTCCAACAGAAAGCTGATTACGATGAAACAGTCAAATGTGGGCGGAAAAATGCGCGGCTATTTTTCATTTCTCAACAGGGTGTTCAGTGTTTTTTTCAGGTTATCTACATTGTACGGTTTCGTCAGACAGGCCATGAACCCGTGTTTCTGATAATCTGCTATTACGTCATTGTCCGAATAACCGCTCGACACAATAGCCCTGACACCGGGATCAATGGCACGTAACCGTTCGATTGTCTCCCTGCCTCCCATGCCACCTCGTATGGTCAGATCAAGGATAACAATATCGAAAGGTGTGCCAGACTCCCGGGCTGCCTGATATTTTGAAACAGCGGATTCCCCATCTGCCGCAACTTCTGCCTCATGGCCGAGCGATATGATAAGTGCACCGGCGATATCCCGGACCAGTTCCTCGTCATCCATGATCAGTATTTTGCCATTTCGGACGACGGCAGAGACGGCAAAGTCCTTGTCGATCTCTTTTTCAGCTTCGACAGCGGGCAGATAGATAAACAACGTGGTACCCGTGCCGGGTCCTGAAACCGCATCAATGAGGCCGCCATGGTTCTTGACGATGGAATAAGATGTGGCAAGGCCCAGTCCGCTGCCCTTTTCCTTTGTCGTGAAATAGGGATCGAAGATCTTCTGCAGATACTTGGAGGGAATGCCGATGCCCGTATCCCCTATGGATATCTCCACATATTTGCCAGGGGTGAGATGATGAGGAAGCCCTTTGTTCGGCGCCCGTACATTTCTGGCAGTGATCGCTATCGTGCCGCCATCCGGCATGGCCTGGTCAGCATTGAGTACAATGTTCTGTATCACCTGCCCGAACTGACCTTTGTCTACCTCCGCCGCCCAAAGATCGTCGTCGGAGCTGATGCTGTAATCAACGCGTGAACCGCTCAGTGCGAACCGCACCGAATTTTCGATCAACGGCCGGAGGTGGACTTTCGTTTTGACCGGCTTGCCTCCCTTCGAGAAGGTCAGGAGTTGTGTGGTCAGGTTCACGGACATATGCAATGCCTGCTCTGCCTGTTCAAGCATCGCATGGGACTGCTCCTTTTCGGGAATGGTCATCTTTGCCAGGGAGATGTAGCCGAATATGCCCTGCAGAAGGTTATTGAAGTCGTGCGCAATGCCTCCTGCAAGGGTACCGATGGCTTCGAGTTTCTGGGTCTTGAGTCGTTCCTCTTCAAGCAGGTGCCTGTCCGTCACATCCGTTATGAACCCCTCAAGGGCGATCAGGTCGCCCTGTTCGGAAAACACCCCCTGCCCCTGCTCCCACATGTGCCGCTCCTGACCATCGGCCCTGCATATCCTGTAGCTGAGCGTGAATTTCTTCTTCAGGCCGACGGCATGCTGGACCGCGGTCCATACCGGACCCTGGTCATCAGGATGAATCAGGTCGTTGAATGCGATCTTCGCATTTCCGATGAAGTCAGCAGGTTCATATCCGGTGAGCAGGCCCGCACCCTCGCTCACATATTCCATGGTCCAGTTCCTGTCATTCCTGCACCTGTAGGCCATACCGGGCAGATTGCCCATGAGTGTCGAGAGCAACCGTTCGCTCTCCTTCAGAGCTTCCTCTGCCATCTTGCGCTTGCTGATGTCGCGAACGATCGCCTGCAGGCATATCTTGCCTCCCAGTTCGAGCCTGCTCAGGGTTATCTCCACGTCGAAGGGAGTTCCGTCCGCCCGTATCGGCTGCCACTCGAACAGCTGGGGAATGCCGCTCAGTGCTGCCCTGATCTTCTCCCCGGCCACTTCGGACGCGAGCCGCCCGTCGGGCTGCCGCTCCGGAGCGAACTCGCCCGGTGAACGGCCGATGATCCCTTCCTTCGTAAGACCGTACATCTCGGCGCCCTTCTGATTGCAGTCTGTGAAGCCGGTCTCATCATGGATGAAGATCCCGTCATTCGCAGATTCAAAAAGCAGCTGGTACTTCTCTTCTTTTTCCCGGAGTTCTTCCTCCGCAAGCTTGCGTTCCGTGATGTCCTGGACGATTCCGTGCACAAATTGTTTTGGGCCGATCTGAAGAACTGCTCCTGAGACTGATACGAAAAATCTTGTCCCGTCTTTCCGCCGCAGTTCTCCCTCGCGCCGGCCGGACCTTTTTTCGGTCGAAACCTGTTTGAAGAGCTCTGCTTCGGTATTCTCCGGCAGGAGATCCTGCACCCGCATCTGCAGTAATTCTTCCTGACGGTATCCTGTCATCCTGCAAAAGGCCGGATTGACCAGCACATAATGACCTTCCAGGTCGGCAACAGAGACGCCGTCATTATTCTGATCGAAGATAGCCTGGAAGCGCGCCTGACTCTCACGCAGTGCATCTTCCGCACGCTTCCGTTCCGTGATGTCTCGCCATATCGCATGGATAACCTTGTTCCCGGACAGGTCGACAGTCTGTGCAATTACCTGAACGTTCCTCGAATTTCCGTCTTTTGTCCGGTGATTTACCTCGAATTCAGCTTTCCCGTTATTAAATATATGCTCAATATGTTCCTGGATCTCTTCCCTGGTCTTGAACGGATTGATGTCAGAAAGATGAAGCCTCGAAAACTCCTCCCGCGTGTACCCCAGATCTCTTGCCGCCGTTTCATTGAACTCAAGGATATGTCCTTTCCGGTCTATGAGAAGGACGCCATCAGGCGACTGGTTGAACAAAAACTGGTAATGTTGTTTGCTGTCCGCCAGCATCGAAGCCATTTTTCTTTCGGATTGAATAAGACGGGAGAGGTATAATATGCCGGCCAATATGAGGAGGGAAACGGTCAGTGCGATGCCCTCGGCAAAAAAATCTGTTTTCTCACCCCCCACGGTCATGAGACGGTACAGGGAAACAAACCGCCGAAACGCCATGAGCAGGATTATCGCGAGCGCGATGAGCCCTGCAATGCGTCTGCCGGGCTGCAGTAACAGTTTGGCCGCAAAGAGCGCAGACACGATCTGGAGGCCGGTCGAAAGACATATAACAATGGTGGCAGCGTCCATCTTTTTGAATAATATCATTAAACGGATGAAAAGGTGCTCATTTTTTTGCCGTTGCAGTCAGAACGTTTTGAATGGAGACCACTGCCCTGTCCTACTGCTGTCCCTGAGGCTTTGCCGTGAGATCAACGACCCGTTGGTGACAGCCCGCCAGGCGGCGTCGGGCAAGCCTATTCGTAGCGCAGGGCCTCGATGGGATCGAGAAGTGAAGCCTTGTATGCAGGGTAGAACCCGAAGAAGATACCCACCACGCCGGAAAAGCCGAAAGAGAGGATAACAGAGAACGGCGAGACAATGACCGACCATCCCGCGAACAGCGCAAGCGCCTCGGAGACCGCAAGGCCGACCAGGATGCCGGCAATGCCGCCGATCATGGAAAGGATGAGGGCCTCGATAATGAACTGGAGCCTGATGTCCCAGGTCTTGGCTCCGACAGCCATGCGTATGCCGATCTCGCGCGTACGCTCGGTAACGGACACCAGCATGATGTTCATGATGCCGATGCCGCCGACGAGGAGCGAGACGGAAGCGATCGCGCCGAGCAGGATGGTCATCACCTTCGTCGACTGCTCGGTCGCCTGAAGCATCTGGGTCAGGTTCCTGACCGTGAAGTCGTCCTCCTGTTTCGGATTGATCTTGTGGCGCTGCCTGAGAAGTTCCGCGATCTCCTGTTCCGACCTGAAGAGATCCTCTGCAGTGCGCGCCTTCACCATCATCATCCGTATCATCCCCGGAAATGCGGTGCCGAAAAGCTTCTTCTGCGCAGTGGTGATCGGCACATAGATAACGTCGTCCTGGTCCTGCCCTCCCGGCGACTGGCCCTTGATCTCGAGCACCCCGGCCACCGTAAACGGTATCTTCTCGATGCGGATCACCGAGCCTACGGGGTCTATGCTGCCGAACAGATTATCGACAACGGTCTGTCCGAGCAAGCATACTTTGGTCGCTCCCTTCACATCGTCCTCGGTGAACGACCTGCCGGACGAAAGCTGCCAGTCGCGGACGCTGAGCATGCTGGGCGTGGTCCCGGTGACCCCGGTCGACCAGTTCAGGTTGCCGTAGACCACCTGCGCCGTACCGCCGAGCACCGGCGCCACATCCTGAACAGAAGGGCATTCCCGCTTGATCGCCTCGGAGTCCCCCAGGGACAGGGATGGCCTGGTGCCGGAGCCCATGCGTATGCCGCCTGACGTGCTCGCGCCGGAAAGAACGATGAGCAGATTGCTGCCGATGCTCGATATCTGCTCCGAGATCTTCTGCCGGGCTCCGGTGCCCACAGCCAGCATGGCGATCACCGCCCCGACACCGATGATGATGCCGAGCATGGTAAGCGCAGAGCGCATCTTGTTCACCCTCAGGGCCCTGATCGATATGCGTATGGTCGAAGGAACGTTGATCATGCGAATTCCCCCATCACGCCTGATCGAATAATGCGCTGAACTCCCGTTATTATCACTCTGTTTTTTTCACCTCGTCGCTTACAATGCAGCCGTCGAGGAAACGGATGATCCGTTTGCTGTACGCCGCGATGTCAGGCTCATGGGTGACGAGAATGATCGTGATCTTCGCATGCGTGTTCAGGTCCACAAAAAGGTCCATGATCTCTGCGCTCGTTTTCGTGTCCAGGTTACCCGTCGGTTCGTCAGCGAGGATGATCGGCGCATTGTTCACCAGCGCCCTGGCGATCGCGACCCGCTGCTGCTGGCCGCCGGAAAGCTGGTTCGGATGGTGATATTCCCTTCCCTCCAGCCCCACCTTCTTCAGCGCGGTCAAGGCCCTCTGCCTGCGCTCCTGCGCAGACAGCCCGTCATACAGCAGCGGCAGTTCGACATTTTCAATGGCTGATGTCCGTGACAGGAGATTGAACCCCTGGAACACGAACCCGATCTTCTTGTTCCGGATCTCGGCGCGCTGGTCCCTGTCGAGCCCTCCGGCTTCAACACTGTCGAGCAGATAGGTCCCTGAAGACGGCTTGTCAAGACATCCCAGGATGTTCATGAGCGTTGATTTGCCTGACCCCGACGGTCCCATGATCGCAATGAACTCGGCCGCCTCTATGGTCAGCGAGGTGGGACAGAGCGCCCGGACATCGACTTCGCCGAGGCTGTATGTCTTGCTTATGCCCCGTGCCTCGATCAGCCCCATATCAGAACATTCTCGGCGTAGTTGCAGAGCGCTCCGGAGCCTTGACCAGGGATTCCACGATAACCTCCTGACCCTCCGTAAGCTCACCGGAAAGGAGTTCGCTGTATGTGCCGTCACTGATGCCGACAGTAACGCTCACGCGCTTCGGTGCGTCCTTTTCCAGGACCCATACCCCGGGACCTTTCTGGCCGGACCGCGCGGTCCGGCTCTTTTCCGGCGCAACCGGGCTGAACCGAAGTGCGGATTTGGGGATCCTGACAACCCCTGTTTTCGTCGAAATGATGATCGAGACGTTCGTGGTCATGCCCGGCTTCAGCTTCAGGTCAGGGTTGTCCACCTGTATCACGACATCGTAGGTGACGACGTTCTGGACCGTGATCGGCGCGTTCCTCACCTGAAACACCTTCCCCTTGAAGGTCGTCTCCGGGTAGGCGTCCACCGTGAACTCCACCTCCATGCCCTTATTGATCCTGCCGATATCGGCTTCGTCGACACTCGTATCGATCTGCATCTTGGTCAGGTCCTGGGCTATGGTGAAAAGCGTCGGGGTCTGGAAGCTTGCAGCCACGGTCTGACCCACATCCACGTTCCGCGACACGACAATACCGTCGACCGGAGAGACGATCTTCGTGTATCTGAGGTTCGTCTCGGCGGTCCTGAGCGCGGCATCCGCCTGCGAGATCTGCGCCTTCGAGACACCTGCCTGTGCCCTGGCTGAAAGGAAATTCGTTTCAGCGGTATCGAGATCACTGCGGGCGATGAGATTCTTTCCGAACAGCTCCTTTGTCCTGTTCAGGGTCCGCTGCGCGTCGACAAGGGCTGCCTCGGACTTGTCGAGGTTCGCCTTGGCGGACAAGAGGCCTGCCTTGGCCTGATCCACCTGGGCCTCGAACGTGGCGGGGTCGATCCGGGCAATGACCTGGTCCTTCTTCACCGGAGAGTTGTAATCGACAAAGATCTCCTTTACCGTGCCCGAGACCTGGGTGCCGACAAGTACGGTCGTAACGGCATTCACGGTTCCCGATGCCGTCACGGTTGACGTGATATCTCCCCGGGTTATCTTTTCCGTCCGGAATTTCGGCCCGCTGTCACGTGAACTGAGCCAGAAGTAGCCGCCGATTCCTGCAACGGCAAACACGACGATCATTGCGAGTATCTTCTTCATTCATCCTCCAGCAGCGAAAGTATCAGGAACCATGCGCGTAAGCGGTCGCGATGCGCATCCGATGGTCTTGCGGCTCCGCCGGATCCGGTCAGTGGATCCTGACGCTCAGTTCGAAATCAGCCGGGCTCGTCGCCGCAGCCTTCGCCGTTTCGAAATCGATGATACCCTGGTTATAGAGGTCGGTGATGTGCTGATCAAAGGTCTGCATACCGTACTGGTCCCTGCCCGCGGCAATGTAATCCCCGATCGTCGCTGTCTTGTCCGGATTGTCTATGCAGTCGCGTATGGTGAGCGTATTGCGCATCACTTCAACGACAACGGCACGGCCGGCGTTGTCCTTCCTCCGGAGAAGCCGCTGGGATACCACGGCGGTAAGCGCTTCAGAGAGGCGTTTGCGGATGGTCAGCTGTTCACTCAGCTCAAAGGAGCTGATGATCCTCTGAATGGTCCTCGGCGCATCGACCGTATGCAGCGTTGACATGACCAGGTGGCCGGTTTCTGCCGCCTTCAGCGCAATATCGATGGTCGTCCTGTCGCGCATCTCGCCGACCATGATGATGTCCGGGTCCTGCCGGAGCGCCGCGCGCAGGGCCATGGCAAAGCTCTCCGTATCAGACCCCACCTCGCGCTGGATCACCGAGGACTTGATCTCGTTGTGCAGATACTCAATGGGGTCTTCGATGGTCACGATCTTGCTGGGTTTGGTGTTATTGATGAGGTTGATCATGGATGCCATGGTCGTGGATTTGCCGCTTCCGGTCACGCCGGTCACGAGGATCAGTCCGCGCTCCTCCATGGCAATGTCGTTGATGACCTTCGGCAGCCCGAGGGCTTCAACGGAAGGGATATCGTACGGTACCACCCTGAGAACGACCGCGAACGAACCCCTCTGGCGGCAGACATTGACCCTGAAGCGACAGACACCCGGCAACGAGTAGGAGCAGTCAAAATCCCGCAATTCCTTCAAGGTCTTTTCCACCTCTTCCTCGTGGACCGTGTGGGACTGGGTGATGATGTGCCGGACGATCACCTCCGCTTCGGGCATCTTCAGGGGAGGAAGGGATTTAATGCCTATGACATGACCATGCTGCCGGTACTTCCAGGGTGAACCGACGCTGAGATGAATATCCGAGACCTGAATTTCTTTTGCCTTTTGGAGCACTTTTTGAAAAACCGCGATAATAGGATCCATGACAACCTTCTTTCATCAAAATTGCACATACCCTATGGTAAAACAATTCACGCTTATTGGGAAACTCATATTCTGAGGGGAGAAAAGTTGGTAGCCGGTGGGGGACCGGCTACCGTTAGGAGGGGTTTTAGCTAAGGGTTTTTGCCCTTGGATACATATTAGCTCACGAAAATGAAGATAATATGAACAAATTATTAAATAAATTTCAGAAATCATATTGTTCTTCTGAAGCTTACGATAGCCACGGACATCGTGACAGCCGTAAAAACCGCAAGGAAAAAAAGATCTCCGGATATGGCTGAAAGGCCCGCATTTTTGAAAAGCACCGCTTTCAGCGCGTCGACCGCATAGGCCTCCGGATTCACCAGCGCAAAGGTCCTGAGCCAGCCCGGGAAGCTCGCGATCGGATAGACCGCCCCGCTCGGGAAAAAAAGGATAACGTTCAGGAAGCCGCTCAGGATGCCGACGATCCGCGGGTGATAAACGCGGCCAAGGATCACGAACATAAGGCTCAGCAGACAGAGCGTCGTAAGGACGATGATCGCGAATATCGCAAAGCATTGTCCTATGCCCCGGGACAAGGGTATGCCGGTTATGAGCATGCTGACCGTGAAGATGAGGGCTGCTATGACGGTCGTGATGGACAGACCGCTTATGACCAGCCCGCCGACAATATGTGACTTGGACAGCGGCGTCAGGAGATAACTTTCGTCGATGCCGAGGAACCGGTCCATCACGAGGTTGAACGCCCCTGACGTGAGGGTCCCCAGGAATATGGCCATGATGACGACGCCGGGCACCAGCGACTGGTAGTAGTCCACTTTTGCATACAGGTCGATCTCTCTCACCTGCGCATCCGCGTATTTTTCCCGTATGGCTATGTATTCCGTCCTCATCGACCCGGTCGCCGCAATGACAAGATTGCGGATGTTCTCAGAGGAGATGCTATCGGTATTGTCGAGGAAGAGCCCGATCTCGGGCCCGCTTTTCATCACCACCTTCCGGCTGAAATCAGGAGGTATGATCACCGCTGCCTTATAGACTCCCTTCCTGATGCCCGCTATAGCATCCTGGTGGTCACGCAGGGACAGGAGCGTGAACGTTGCGGGTCCGGCTTCAATAGCATGGAGGTTATCGACAACCTGGCGCGCGTACGGGCCGGTGTCATGGTTCACGAGGGCAACGGGCAGGCTCCGTAATTTCCCCTGGAACGAATTACCGAGGATGATCAGGTAAACGATCGGCATAACGACGCTCATCGCGATCACGACCGGATTGCGCCTGAACTTCTTGAGGTCTCTTTCAATGACTGCCAGCAGCCTGATCATCTTCTTATTTCTTTGAACCTCATCTTCCCCACTTCTGCGGAATGCCGGCGCCGACGAAGAAACTTACCTTCCTGGCTTCTTCTTCCCGGATCGATTTGCCCGTATAGTGGATGAAGACATCCTCAAGCGACTGTTCGTGGATCGTTGCCGAAAGCACGGTCCCCCCCGACATCTTCACCTCATCGAGGAGGGCGGGGAGGTTCGTGGCTCCGCTGTCCACATACACCCTGACCGAGGTATCCTCGGTCTTCACCTGATGCACGAACGGCAGGCCCTGAATTTTTGTCATGATCTGCTCGCTGATATTGCCGAGCGTGAGAGAAATGATATCATTGCCCGGAATTCCGGCCTTGAGCTCGGACGGACTTCCGAGAGCGATGATCTTGCCGTTGTCGATGATGGCGACCCTGCTGCAGAGCACCTCCGCCTCCTCCATGTAATGCGTGGTGAGGAACACGGTCATGGAATCACCCTCGGTGAGCTTGTCGAGGAAATTCCAGACCACGTGGCGCGACTGCGGGTCAAGCCCGATGGTGGGCTCGTCAAGGAACAGGATCCTGGGCCGATGCACCAGCACACGCGCGATCTCAAGCCTTCTTCTCATGCCGCCCGAATACGCGGCGACCAGATCATGTGCCCGCGACGTAAGCCCGACCATCTCCAGCAGGTATGCGATCCTTTCCTTCCGCTCCCGGGCGCCAAGCCCGTAGAACCTGCCGTAGATATCCATGTTTTCGTAGCCGGTCAGATCAAGGTCGCTGGTCATCGCCTGGGGGACCACCCCTATCTCCCTGCGCACCGCTGCAGGGTCCTTCTTCACGTCGCAGCAGGCGACGACCGCAGTGCCGCTCGTGGGCTTCAAAAGGGTCGTGAGCATACGGATAAGCGTTGTCTTGCCTGCGCCGTTCGGCCCGAGGAAACCGAAGAACTCCCCTTCATCGACCGAAAAGCTCACGGTATCCACCGCTGTGGTAGCACCATATTTTTTCGTGATCCCGCTTACGGTTATTGCTTTCGTGTCCTTCATGGAATCCATTCCTTATGCGCTCCGGACGATAGCTTTCGAGGCCGCCTGCATCAGCGCTGCCTATTCGGGACCACGCACTCGACAACAGCAGGCATGCAGCCGGAAAATGCCTTACCTGCACCACCGTTGCAGAACATTACCAAAATAGTCATTCATCCGGCATACAGAGAGAAAAAAAGTGTATTCGGTCAACAGCCGCTTGTGCCTGGTAAAGCTTTTCCGGATGTGTGCCTGCTGATATGAAAGATCCATCATGCCTTTTTCGCTATCTCCACAAAGACGGTCATGCCGGGCTTGAGGAGACCCCCGGGGGCATCCGGCTTCACCTTCACCCTGAATGTCCTGATGTCCTGCCTGCCCCTGGTAACATCCCGCTGTGTCGCGAACTCGGCATATCTCCCGATCTCCGTGACCTGTCCCCTGAACTCTTTTCCCTGCAGCCCTTCTGCCGTTATGCGCGCGGCAGCATGAAGCGGAATCTCCGCGACAAGCGTTTCCTCGAGGTCGACCCTCACATACAGGTCCGCCGTGTCAACGACCGTCATGACGGTCGTGCCGGGTGTCACGTACTCTCCCTGTTCAAGCGCCCTGAAAGTCACGGCCCCTGCTATGGGCGACGTGATGACCGTGTCCCGGAGTTTTGACTGGTTGAACGCAAGGTTGGCGTCCGCGGCTTTCAGCCGCGCACGTGCCGACACGAGCTGGCCGTCAGCTACCTTCACCTGGGAAGCGGCAGACACCCTCTGCGAGCGCGATGTATTCAGCCGCGCCTTTGCCGCACTGAGTGCAGCGACCGCCGTATCATGGGCGGCAACAGCCAGGTCAAAGGATTCCCGGGAAACATATGCCTTGCCGTACAGTTCTCCTGCCCTGTCCATCTCCTTCTTCTTTTCGTCCATCTGGACCCGGGCCTGCTCCACCTCGGCATCGGCACGCGCTATGTCCGCCTCCGCCCCCTGGACCGAGGCCCGTGCATTTTCCACCGAGGATTCGGCGGAAGCTATGTCCGCCCGCGCCTGTTCAACGCCTGCCGCTGCCTGATCCACAGAAGCCCTGATGTCATCACTTTCGATCTCTATGGCGGTCCTGCCCTGCGTGATCATGTCCCCTTCCCTGCAGCAGATGGTCTTGATCCGGCCGGCAACCTTGGGAGCAAGGTTTACCTCTATCCCCTCTATGATGCCGGAGGCCCGTATGATACGGTCCCCCGCTCTGTTCCTGCCGTATACAAGGTAGAGCACAAGCCCCGCGGCGAGGACTGCTGCCGTCGCAATGATCAGGCGTTTTTTCATCTCCCGGCCGCTACCTGCTCCCCATCGCCTTTTCAAGGCTTGCGCGGGCGACCCTAAAGTCATACAGGGCCTGGATATATGATGTCTTCGCGTTTGCCAGGGCGACCTCCGCATCCGTCACTTCGATGGGATTTCCGACACCCGCGGCATATCTTCCGTTGGCGATCTCATAGTTTTCCTGGGCCTGCCGTACCGTGAGTTCGGCCGTGGATATCCGCTCTTCGGCTTCTCTGAGATTAAGCAGGCTCTGCTGCACCTCCAGGAGGACCGTCTGCCGCAGGGACTCTTCGTTGGCAGTAAGGACAACAAGGTTTGCCTTTGCCTCAGAGACCTGGTTCCTGGTAAGGAAGCCGCTGAAGATCGGTATGGACAGGCCCACTCCTGCGCTCCAGCCATCGCCGTTGGCGAACCGCTCGCCTGCCCATGTCCAGTCAGCATTGCCGGTGAGAACAGGGTAGTATCCCTTGCGGGCAAGCGCGATCGCCTCCTCAGAGGCCTTTTTCTTTGCCAGGATCGACTTCAGCTCGGGTCTGTTCGCATACGCCTTTTCCATTGCTTCATCAACGGTCATTTGATATTTCTCAAAGGACAGTTTGTCCTCAATTACATATTCAGGGGCATCCGGGGCTCCCATGGCATTGTTCAGAGATACGTAGGCTATGCGTACGGCATTCTCAGCGCTGATCTGGCTCAGCCTGGCAGTGCTGAGGTCGACCTCTGCCTTGGTCACATCGAACTTCGGTTTTGTCCCCACCTCGTAAAAGGCCTTTGCCTGACCGAGGTGCTGCTCGAACTGTTTTATCGTCTCCTCAGCGACGACCCTGTTCCTTTTCGCCCTCAGCAGATTGTAGTATGCCTGCTTCACATTCAGGATCACCTGCTCTTCCGTATTCGCAAGGTCAGCCTGCGATGCTTCGATATTGAGCTTCTGTATGTTCACGTTCGTCCGCGTCTTGCCGAAGTCAAAAAGCGTCTGTCTTGCTGTCACGCTGGTGTTATACTGCTCGAACGAGTTGGATTCCTGCAGCCTCCGGATCCCTACCGTCGTTGTGCCGGTCGATACGGTCGAGGGCTGAAATCTCGTATACCCCGCATTTGCGTCGACCTGGGGGTAATACGCCGACTCGGCCTGGCCCCTCCTCGCGCGGTTCACGTCAACAGACCCCTTTCCGGCACGAACGCTCGGGTGCATCTTCAGACCGATCTCGACGGCCCGCTCAAGGGTAAGGAGTTCCCCCTTCCGGATAATGTCCTCCGCGTACGCCGCGGGTACGAGGACCAGGACCAGGGCAGCCAGGATAAGATATGTTTTCATCGTCAATCCTCCGGATCGTTATATTCGTGAAGAAAATCACTTCCATTATACACCCTTGATTGCTACGCCTCGATGCCGCTCTCCTTCTTCCGGCTCAGACCGATACCGAAGCGCGCCTTTACCCATTCCTGCATCCTGTCCATATAGTAATAGACGACCGGCGTGATATACAGGGTCAGGAGCTGGGAGACGACCAGGCCGCCGACGACGGCGAGGCCGAGAGAGCGGCGGGAATCAGCACCGGCCCCGAACCCTATGGCGATCGGCAGCGTGCCCGTGAGCGCGGCCATGGTGGTCATCATGATCGGCCGGAAACGGACTATCGCACCCTGATAGATGGCGTCAAGGGGCTTAAGGCCTTCGCGCCGCTGTGCGTCAAGCGCAAAGTCGATCATCATGATCGCGTTCTTCTTCACAATGCCAACCAGCATGATGATGCCGACAAGGGCATAGAGGTTAAGGTCCTTGCCGAAGACCAGCAGTGTAATGAGCGCCCCGAAGCCGGCAGACGGCAGCCCTGACAGGATGGTAAGCGGATGGATATAGCTCTCATACAGTATGCCGAGAACGATATAGATGACCACGATGGAAAGGGCCAGGAGAAGGATCATCCCTTTGAAAGAATCCTGGAAGACCCGCGCTGTCCCCTGAAATCCCGTGGTTATGAAGGACGGCAGGGACTTTGCCTCCTTCTCGATCGCTGCCACTGC
>VEOY01000172.1 GCA_012026685.1 Nitrospirota bacterium | reverse complement strand
GCGACCTGTATGGCGGCATTCTTGATCTGCGTCTCATCACCGGACCCCACAACGTACGCCTGCTGCTGGTCATACGTCATTGACTGGTAAATGACGCCGAGCCGCCTCGCAGCGGCCAGCGCAGCTGCGTCGGCAACATTCTGCAGTTCATTCTTCGTTACCATGCCATATCCGATATCTACTGCGAGAGCCGCAAACCCGAGGATCATGAGCAGCATGATAGCCACGAGGACCGCGGTCACTCCTCTTTTCCCTCTGAATGCAAGCAAGGCCCGTATGTCATCTTTCATGGTCGTATGCCTCCTTTTCCCGGATCATTCACACTTCATCACGGTGCGGGCAGTTATGGTTTTTGAAGGAGAAACTCTTCCAGCGGAAAGCGTGGGAAGCAGCAGGAATGTGTAATCATAGCTGACGGTCACCGCAAGGTCATCGTCGAACTTTGTACAGATCGCCGGCACCGTTGTCACCGGCGCGTTTGGCGTCCCGAAGGTCACCAGATGAGTACTGGTATAGTTGACAACCGTCTGCTGAATTTCACTGAGAGGGACCCTCGGTATCTCCTGGACTATTCCCCGCCGTGCTCCGGTTCTGCTGGCATTGGTGATGATATGTTTGTTGAACATATACATGCCCCATTCGACAATGCCGAAGACGAGCAGCAGCAGCAGCGGAAGGACCAGCGCGAATTCCACCGCAGAAGCACCCCTCTGTTCTGTTATTGTCCGATGCGCTTTCATGGAGCAGACTCCATCTTCATGACCGTCTTGGCCGTGAGCAGTTTTGTCGGCCCGAACCCAAGGATGGTCGGGAGAAGGAACGTATAACTATACGTTACCGTGACCGTCACATCATCGCCGACGGTCATGCCGGACCCGCCGGTCCAAACACCAAGGACTTCATGCCCGGGAGTACAGTCGGTACGGGACGGATCAATAGTCGTGGCAGGCGGATTATTTGTGTTGCTAAAGGTGATAAGCCGTTTCTTGGTCGTATCATTCGGATTGATGCAATAATCGGTCACTATCTGGCGAATCTCAGCATCAGTTTTGCGAGTGATCCCAACCGCCCCGGGACAATGCCCCACGATTGCAGCCCTTGCACCTTCCCTGCTGGCATTCGTAATAACCTGCTGATTGTATAGGAGCAGGCCAAATTCAATGATCCCGAAAACCAGGAGCACGAGAAAGGGCAGAAGTATGGCGAACTCAACTGCCGATGCACCGCTCTGTCTTTTCAGGTCCATTTATTGCCTCTCTGCGAAATAGTGTATCGCACGCACGCTTTGTTATCAAAGCGTGCCGCTCATTTTGCCCCTTCACTGCTGCCCGGCAGAGGTATCCAGTTAAACTCCTTCTCCTCCGCAGGCGTTAAAGTCTTGTCTGTCGGAAGCGCCGGCTTTTGTCCCGCAGGCATCGGTTTGACGAGTCTTGGAGTGATGAAAAAAGCAAGTTCTGTCTCCGCAATCTCATCTCGCGAGCTCCTGAACAGTGCACCGAAAATAGGGATATCTCCGAGGACGGGAATTTTCTGGATGTTCTTCCTCATCTCATCGGAAAGAAGACCTGCAAGGATAAGGCTCTCCCCTTCTCTGAGGTCAACGCTGGTGTTAACAGTCCGTGTATCTATTTCCGGAGCAACGATCCCCTGGAATGTCAGAAATCGTGCGATATTGCTAACCTCAGCGGGATCGATCTTGAGGCGTATAGCACCGGTTTCGAGAACCTCAGGCTTGAAATTAAGCCTTATTCCTACATCCTCATAGGTTATTCCTACAGTTGCGTTGCCTCCTGTTCCTGTCACCGTCTGGATCGGTACCCGTGTGCCGACATGGAACTTGCCCATTTCGCCGCTTCTCACCAACAGGTTCGGCTCGGCAAGCACCCTGCCATATCCCTTTTCAGCCAGCGCCTTCAACACAACCCCGATACCACCCGGGAAATAAGAAACGCCTAACTGGAACGGGTCAAGGGGGTCAAAAGAGCCAAGTCCCGGGCCGACACCGCCGATGCCTTTGCCGCCGCCAAAGGTCGTCACTGTTCCGCCGGTCGATGATGATACACCTTCAGATGTCGGCGCAAGTATTAAATTTGAAAAGCCCTCAGCCGTATTACCTTTCGCAAGGAAGCTGATGCCCAGTTCTTTCAGTTTTGATTTGTTGACTTGGGCAACCTTGACTTCAAGCATCACCTGCTGGGCCTCATCTATGATTATCTGATTTATGACTTTGCCGGAGCTTTCGGACGTTTCCTTTGCCACTCCGTTCACATAACTGGTCGTTGTCTTAATGTCGGAAGCCACAGCATACGCCTGTGCAAGCTTGACCGCCTTGTCAACTATCTGCTGGTTCTTCGCATGTCCTGACAGGATTATAGTGTCGCCGGCCATATCAGCCCTGATATCATCATTAGGGGCGATCTCTTTGAGCTGTTCCCGGAGTTGGCCGAGATCGGGAGTCACCATGATATCAAAAAACGTGGTCTTTCCCTGCGCATTCCATATGATGAGCGACGTGTTGCCGATCTTCTTGCCGTTAATGAGCAGTTCCGTCGGAGTCAAAAGATTCAATTCCGCGATGTCAGGACTGGCGATCGAAACGCGTTTGCTCGGCTCCTTCAGGGTGAGGATAGTACCTTTCCCTACAGACACAGAGACGGGGATAGCGGCCTGTCCGGCAAAGACCACGGATGCTAAGCCCATCAGGATGACCGCTGCTATGAGACAGAAGACTGTTTTCCGCTGCATGTTCATAAATCCCTCCTCTTTATATATGGACCAAATCGTATTCTGAATCGTTTACCGGGCCGAAACTATTCCGACCTGAACGTCCTGACCGTCTTTTCGTTGCCTTTTAAGATCTCAACCTGATAGCCCGGGTCCTGCTTTGCGACCACGACGGCTTTCGAAGGGCCTGTCTTCTTGACAGCCGGCTTGGCTGTCTGGGCGGCCTGTGTGGACTGGCCAGAGAGCAGGGTTGGTATTGTTGCCCCGCGTGTGACGACCTGCTCGGTGCTGTTGTAATTCCGCAGTGCCAGCTGGATTCTTCCTTCCGAGGTTGCAAGGGCCAGCTTTTCCGCTTCGTCCGGCGTCAGTTCAAGGGTTATCACGTCAACGGCGACTGGCTTTTCGCTCTTGCCTCTCTGCTCCATCTCGGTTCCG
>VEOY01000060.1 GCA_012026685.1 Nitrospirota bacterium | reverse complement strand
GAAGGCCGGATGCGAGGCCGATAAGCCCCCCTATCAGCGTCCCGAAATCCATTTTTCTGAGTATCTGGTCGGAAAATGTTGTAATGATGCCGAATGCGACACCGAAAGCCAGGCCGAACAATTCAGTCCCCTCCCGCGAGCCAAGCAAGAGACCGGCGAGGGCAAACAGAACAAGGACTGCACCCTTCGCAACCATGAGCATATCAGTGGCCTCCGGCAATAAGGGAGCCGGCTCCCTTCTGCTTAGTCTGTATCGTGCAGGTCGTCAGGTACGAATATCGTCCAGGGCATCCCGCTCCCCGGGCCATTGACCCTTCTGCAATTCTCACGGCAGCGCAGTCGATCAGTCAGCTCTGATCGTCACGTAGAACTTCTTGCCCCCCCTGTTGACAAAAAGGAGGACCGGATCTCCGGAGCGCACACCGCTAATGGATTTGGTGTAATCGTTCAGTCCTTCGATCTTCTTCCTGTCGACCTCCTGTATCACATCACCCTTGCGGATACCTGCCTCTTCCGCAGAACTTCCGGCCTCGACTCTCACAACAACAACTCCCCGTTCATCCTTGTTGAGTCCGAGCTGGCGGGCTATCTCCCGCGAAAGGTCCATAACGGTTATCCCGGAAAGCCCCTCAAGGTCTGAATCCTCCTGGGTTCCTCCCGGAACCGCCTCCGAGGCATCCTTGGGCAACTCCATGATGAGGACTTTCAGCCCATATTCCTTGCCCCCCCTCGAAATCGTAACCGGCACTTCGCTCCCCACCTTGCTCTGGGCGACCATGTTCCTCAACGTACCTACATCCGTTATCTTTTTGCCATTATATTCGACAATGATGTCGCCTCTCTTCAGCCCCGCCTTTTCCGCCGGGCTGCCCTTGGCAATATCGCCGACCAGCGCCCCCTTCTCGCTCTTGAGGCCGAACTTCTGGGCGAGCTCAGGGGTAAGTTCCTGTATCGTCACGCCGAGCCAGCCACGGGTCACCTTGCCTTTTTCCACGAGTTGATTCATCACGAGGCGAGCCATATTGCTCGGGACGGCAAATCCGATACCCTGATATCCCCCGGAACGGGAAAAGATCGCGGTATTGATCCCGATGAGCTCTCCCCTGATATTCACCAGAGGACCACCTGAGTTGCCCGGGTTGATCGCGGCATCTGTCTGGATAAAGTCTTCATAGTCTGCTATGCCGACATTCGCCCTGCCTACGGCGCTGATGATGCCCATGGTAACCGTATGGCTCAGACCATAGGGATTGCCGATCGCTAACACGAACTCACCGACCTGCAGAGCGTCAGAGTCCCCCCACTGAGCAGCACGCAGATTGCTGGCATCGATCTTCACGACCGCAATGTCGGTCTTCGTGTCCGCGCCGATGACCTTTGCTTTGAATGACCGCTTGTCAACGAGCGTAACCCGGATCTCATCAGCCTGCTCAACAACATGATTGTTCGTGATAATAAATCCGTCAGGGCTCACGATGACGCCGGAACCGAGACTCTGTTCTTTCCATTTTTTCGGCATTCTGAAATTCCGGAACGGGTTGAACAGATCGAGCAGGGGATCCTCGGAAAAAGGGCCGGAATCCCTCTTTACGACCTTGGTCGTTGAAATGTTCACAACCGATGGAGAGATGGCGCTTGCGATCTCCGAAAAGGCCTTGCTCGACTCAATAATCTGGCGCTGGACATGCGGCGCTATAAACGGTCCGAATCCTTTCTGGGGAAGGGTAACCTTTTCAAGGACATAGAAAGAGACCCCGCCGATGAGGATACCGATAAGAAGAAAGAGGATAATGATACCTATTCTATTTTTCATATCTTTTCATTATAATAGTCTTCCGGCATGTTGTAAAGTGTCTCGTCCTTGACAAATAGCCGGTTCTAATGCTAATTTTCAAAGCTCAGAAAGACTGACAATCCAGGGTTTGGGATTACTATATTTTCCTTTCCGTCCTTATCGGTCCCAAAAATATATCCCTGCAGAGAAATTGGGAGGTTTCTATGATGAAACGGTATCTTTTGGCACCGGGACCGACGCCCGTTCCCCCGGAAGCCCTCTTGGCTATGGCAATGCCGATCATCCACCATCGCGCGCCGGATTTTCTGCCCGTGCTCGAGTCCGCAAAAAAGGGCCTTCAGTGGCTGTATCAGACAAAGAATGATGTGCTGATCATCTGTTCTACCGGAACCGGCGGCATGGTGGGTTCTGTGAACAATTTTTTCAGCCCCGGAGACAAGGCGCTGGTCATTAATGCCGGAAACTTCGGCGAGCGCTGGACCAAGATCTGCAAAGCATACAATCTTTCTGTAGAAGAGATCAAGATAGACTGGGGGTTCACGATAAAACCCGGGGATGTGGAAAATGCGCTCAAGAAGGATCCCTCAATCAAGGGGGTGTTTGTCCAGGCATCGGAGACATCGACGGGAGTTTATCATGACATACAGGCGATCGCATCCGTTGTAAAAAAATATGACAATGCCATTTTGGTGGTGGATGCCATTTCTGCACTGGTAGCACATGACCTGAAGATGGACGAGTGGGGTATCGATGTTCTGATCGGCGGCTCGCAGAAAGGTCTTATGCTGCCTCCCGGCCTCGCCTTTGTGGGTGTGAGCGAGAAGGCATGGAAGTTCGCTGATGCTGCCAAATCACCCAAATTCTATTTCAATTTCAAGAAAGAACGGGAGTCACTCGCAAAAAACCAGACGAGCTTCACCTCGCCGGTATCGCTCATCATAGGTCTGAACGAATGTCTGCGGATGCTTCAGAACGAGGGACTTGACAATGCGTTCAGGCGACATGCGCGGCTCGCACACGCAACCCGCGAAGCGGTGAAGGCTATCGGACTTGAGATGTACACCAAGGAATCACCGAGCAACTCGGTCACCGCTATCAGCGCACCTAAAGATCTCGATGGACAGGAGATCTACAAGAATCTCAGGGTCAAATACGGCATCACCGCAGCAGGCGGCCAGGGACAGGCAAAAGGAAAGATCTTCAGGATCGCTCATCTCGGCTATGCCGGCACCTTTGATACGATCACTGCCATCGCGGGCGTGGAAATGGTGCTCAAGGGTATGGGATACCCTGTCAAACTGGGAACCGGGGTGGCAGTTGCCCAGGAACTGTTAATGGTATAGGAGGCATAGATAACAATGAAAGTTCTCGTCAGTGACAATATATCGCCAAAGGGTGTTGAAATACTCAAGAAATCCGGGCTTGAGGTCGATGTCAAGACCGGGATGAAACCCGAGGAACTGAAGGCCTGCATCGGTGAATACAATGGCCTGGTGATCCGCTCTGCCACGAAAGTGACTGCTGATATCATTGAAGCGGCTACGAACCTGAAGGTCATCGGCAGGGCCGGTTCCGGCCTTGACAATGTTGACAAGGCCGCGGCCTCGAAAAAAGGTATCGTGGTAATGAACACCCCCGGCGGCAATACGGTCACGACCGCAGAGCACAGTATCGCCATGCTATTTTCCGTCGCGCGCATGATCCCGCAGGCCACCGCCTCGATGAAGGCGGGCAAATGGGAGAAGAAAAAGTTCATGGGCGTAGAACTCTTCAATAAGACTCTCGGCATCATCGGGCTCGGCGCAATCGGCAGCCAGGTCGCAAAAAAGGCGCAGGGCCTTGAGATGAACATCATCGCCTATGATCCATTTCTGAACGAAGAAAAAGCCCGTACCATGGGGATCAGAAAAGGCTCTCTGGACGAGATCTTCGCAGAGTCTGATTTCATCACCATTCACTCTCCGATGACGCCCGAAACAAAGGGCCTGATCAATACAGCAACCATAGCAAAGATGAAGAACGGCGTCAGGATAATCAACTGTGCCAGGGGCGGGATCATCAGCGAAACTGATCTGTACGAGGCAATGAAAAGCGGCAAGGTGGCGGCTGCAGCACTCGACGTGTTCGAGAAGGAGCCACCGGAGAGCAATCCGCTGCTCACGCTCGACAATCTCATCTGCACACCGCATCTCGGCGCTTCGACCGAAGAGGCTCAGGAGAATGTCGCTCTCGCCGTTGCCGAGCAGATCGCTGATTATCTCGTGCGCGGCACCATCAGGCACGCCGTCAACTTCCCGTCGATCCCGAGCGACCAGGTCCCGAGGCTGCAGCCGTATATCAATCTTGCCGAGAAGCTCGGCAGCTTCTCATGTCAGATCTTTGAAGGCGGCGCCACAGAGATCACCGTTGAGTACCATGGAGATGCTTCCACGATAACTGCGGCACCGGTAACCATTGCGGCGATAAAGGGATACCTGAGTCCGATCCTGCTCGAAACCGTCAATTTCGTCAATGCTCCCTTCATTGCAAAGGAGCGGGGCATTGAAATCAAGGAGATCAAGAGCACGGATGCCGGGGACTTCTTCAGCAAGATCGTACTCAGGATAAAGACCAAAGACCGGGAGAGCGTTGTTGCCGGCACACTCTACAGCAAGAAAGACCCCCGTGTCATAGAGATCGATCATTTCAAAGTGGAGATCGTACCCGAAGGCGAACTCCTCCTCCTCTATAATAATGACAGACCGGGGGTCATCGGCAATATCGGAAATACCCTCGGCAAGAACAACATTAACATTGCCCGCATGCACTTCGGGAGGGAATCAGCGGGAGGTACGGCGATATCCGTCGTAAGCCTTGACGCAAAGCCCGGGCCTGAGGTCATTGAGCAACTCAGGGGATTGCCCAATATCTTAACGATCAAGCAGATCAGTCTCTAATACCGTTTGGTCCGGACAAGAGAAGAGAGGAGTCATCATGTCAGTTGTTGTGATCGTCGGAGCACAATGGGGAGACGAAGGAAAAGGAAAGATCGTCGACTATCTCACGAAAAGGGCCAACGTCGTTGCCCGGTATCAGGGCGGACATAATGCGGGCCATACCGTTGTCATCAAGGATGAAAAATACGTCCTTCACCTTATTCCGTCCGGGATACTCCACAAGAATACTCTCTGCCTCATTGGCAATGGTGTTGTCGTTGAACCGGCTGCCCTGATCGCAGAGATAAACGGGCTCAAAAAAAGAGGCATCCCGGTCGGCGATAATCTCCTTGTCAGCAAGAATGCCCATCTCATCATGCCATACCATGTCGCTCTCGATCAGGCAAGCGAGCGTGCGAAGGGCAAAAAGAACATCGGCACGACCGGCAGGGGCATCGGCCCGACCTATGTCGACAAGATGGGCCGCTCAGGCATACGGGTCGGAGACCTCCTTACTCCCGAGGCATTCTTCGACAAACTCAAGGCAAACCTTGTGCCAGTGAACTTCCTCCTGAGGAACCTTTATAAGGCGCCGGTCTTCAGAGCAGAAAGCGTCTTTAAGGAATATATGGGGTATGCAAGGATCCTGTCCCGTCATATTGCGGATACGGATATCGTCGTCAATGACGCCATGGCCAGGAAGAAAAACGTCCTCCTCGAAGGCGCCCAGGGGACACTCCTCGATATCGATCACGGCACCTATCCCTTTGTAACTTCCTCAAGCGCCGTTGCCGGCGGCGCCTGCACGGGTCTCGGCATCGGTCCGACGAAGATCAGCAGAGTGCTTGGTATTGTGAAGGCATATACGACACGAGTTGGGAGCGGCCCCTTCCCCACTGAGCTTCACGACAAGACCGGAGAGCTCATCCGAAGAAAAGGCGGCGAGTTCGGAGCCACGACCGGAAGGGCGCGGAGATGCGGATGGCTCGACACGGTCATCCTCAGGCATTCCTGCCGCGTTAACGGTCTTTCGGGAGTTGTACTCACCAAGCTTGACATCCTCGACGGCATGGACGCCCTGAAGATATGCACAGCATATTCATACAAGGGAAAGATGCTCACAGAGATGCCAAAGGAACTTTCGGTATTCGAGAAGTGTGTTCCGGTCTATGAAGAGGTGAAAGGCTGGAAAGAGAGCACGCTCGGTATCAGGGATTTTAATAAGCTGCCGAAAAAAGCGCAGGCATACATCAGGCGCATTGAAGCCTTGATCGGCGTTAAGGCCGCAATTGTTTCGACAGGACAGAAAAGGGACGAACTGATACTGCTTCAGGAACCATTTTGAGACCACGCCGGAAACATGAACGGTTCGTCCGCAGACTCGAAACCGAGTTTGTAGGAGAAGGGAAGAACTACCGCGCCATTTCAAGCGACTTTTCCCGCTACGGTCTCTTTATTAGGACAAACCATGCCTTCGTCCCCGGCACTGAACTCGACATCGTTATCCACCTCCCTGACGGCACCAACTGCAAACTGAGGGGCCTGGTACGACGGGCCATCAAGACGACCATCGTCTCGCTGAAAAACGGCATGGGCATTGAACTCGTCCACCGCGACGGCAATTACATACGATTTCTGAAGGAATTTGACCCTACCGAGACGGACGAACCCTGCTCATTCACAGCACATACCCCTGCTCAGCCTGAAGGCCACCCGAAAACGGATCATTCCATACCGCCGGAATTTGTCATTATCATCTGCGGGAAGTGCGGGGTCAAGAACAAGGTTCGCAGTGAACGGCTGTCCCATGGACCAAAATGCGGCAAATGCGGTTCCTCCATTTCTCCTCAGGTCTGATCGCCGGTTTCGTTAATTTTCTCTATCCCTCGGCATGCCCTTCATGCAGCATGCCAACAGACAACCTTTCCTTCTCGCCCTTTTGTACCCAATGCTGGACCAGCATGAAAAAATACTCAGGCCCCTCGTGCAGCGTCTGCGGGTTGCCGCTTGTGTCAGACTATGCCGACCGCTGCAGAAGCTGTCTTGCTGACCCCCCTGCCTTTTGCCGGACATCATCGTTCGGCATCTATGATGCGACGCTCGCCTCGGCAATCCATCATTATAAGTTTCTGGGCCTGCGGCGCCTGGCAGGACCGCTTGCCCATCTCCTCATGTTTTATGACACAGCCGGAATCGACGCGATCATTCCCGTTCCTCTCGCCCATGACGGACTGAAGGACAGGGGATTCAATCAATCGCTCCTTCTTGCCTACACCCTGGCGAAAAAGAAACGGCTCCCGCTGATCATGGACATACTCAGAAAGGTCGAGAATACGGCCCCGCAGGTCGGCCTCTCCGCGAAAGAACGCACGGCCAATGTCCGAAAGGCCTTTGTCTGCATCGGCAGGGTCCCGGACATGAACATCCTGCTGATCGACGACGTCATGACGACCGGGGCGACGGTCAATGCCTGCGCCGAGCGGCTGCTTGCTGCGGGTGCGCGCAGCGTCTCTGTCCTTACGCTCGCGCGTGCAGGCATTCTCTGACGTATCCTGTCGGCGGCGTTAACGGGAGAGGCGACTGCGGCCACTCTCATCCTTTACATTTCGTCCGTTATTCCTGTATCTTTTTATGATGATAGATCTCCACACGCATACCATTTTCAGTGACGGTGAACTGATACCTTTCGAACTTGTGCGGAGGGCCGAGGCTGTCGGTTACTCGGCGATCGCGATCACCGACCATATGGATGCATCGAATCTCGACCTCATCATCCCGCGCATCGTCAAGGCGATCGAAGCCCTGAAACCGCATATCAAGATCGATGTGCTGCCCGGCGCAGAAATAACTCATGCTCCGCCTGACCTAATCGCTGATCTGGTCAGGGAGGCCCGTCATCTCGGGGCAAAAATAGTGGTCGTTCATGGAGAAACAATCGCTGAGCCTGTCATAAGAGGCACGAACAGGGCCGCCATTCAGGCAGGCGCTGACATCCTCTCCCATCCGGGAATGATTAACATAGAAGACCTGCTTCTTGCAAAGGAAAGAAACGTTTATCTGGAGATAACGGCGCGACGGGGCCATGCCTTTACGAACGGATATATTGCAAAGGAGGCCATGCGTTTCGGTGTCCCTCTCTGCATCAACACTGACGCACACGGCCCGTCGGATCTCATCACTGCAGAACATGCCCGCGCAATTCTGCTCGGTGCCGGGATCGACGAGAACAGGATCGATTCGATTTTTGAAAATTCAAAATCACTTGTTGATAAAGTGCTAAGGAGGAGTAATGCCCAAGGCGATAAAAAAGAAAGTCAGTAAAAAAGAAACTGACGCCGAAATTGAAGTGCAGGACAGGATACAGGATATCAAGAAGGTCTTTGAGAAAAAGCAGAAGACGCTCGCGGCGTATGGCCTGATAACTCTGAGCGCTGTTATCGTGATCGGAGGGATAGCACTCTACCGCTTCAATGCAAATGAAAAGGCGCAGCAGCTTGAATACGAAGCGTACAAGGCCTATTACAATCTCTATCAGAAAACTCCTCTTGCCGGGCAGGAAAAGGCCAGGAAGGCTCTCGAGCTGTACCAGCAGGCCTACGCAAAAAGGAAATCGCCGAGGGTCCTTCTCTCCATTGCGGATGTGTACACGGAACTTGGCCAGGATGATGAAGCACTGAAAACCCTTGAAGCCTTTTCCAAAAAGCATGCGCGCGATGAGGCACTGCTGACACTTGCCCTGCAGAAAATGGCGGGCATCCAGATGAAGAAAGGGAACACGGCAGAAGCGCTGAAAACGCTCGACAGGATCGCGGCAGTCCCCGGCGACATGCTTAAGGATGTTGTCCTGGTCGAGAAGGCAAAGCTGCTTGAAAAGGAAGGTAAGAAAGACGAGGCAACGGCCCTTTACAAGGAGCTTTCAGAAAAATATCCTTCGTCTCCGTACAACGCTGAGGCAAAGGGAAAGATCGGGGAAAAGAAAGAAGGGTAAGAAAGCGTTAGATCTTCTTCGATTTTCTGGATTTTGACCGGGCACCTTTGTGGGTGCCTTTCTTTTTGCCTGAAGACGATACTTGCGCCTTTCGGTATGCAGCTTTTTTCAGAAGCGCCCTGTCTACCTTGTCAAGACTGAACAGCTCTTTCGGCGGCAGGTAGATCGTGCTGCCTGTCTTGAGCGGCATGATCTTTTCCATGGAATTGAGGGACAGGATGACCTCCGCAGGAATACCTGTCTTCCTCGAGATATTCTTGAAGGTATCGCCTTTCTTCACCGTGTAATGACTGATGGTAAAGCGTTCTTCATCAGGGATCAGGGACAGCTTCTGAAGGAACATCTCCTTGCTGCCTTCCGGGATCTTCAGTGTGTACTGAGATGCATCCGGAGGGGTACACCATCTCCGCAGCTCCGGGTTCAGCCTCTTGATCTCATCCACCGTTGTACCGGCGCATTCCGCGGCAACAGTCAGGTCAACGGGCGACGTCACTACAACTTCCTCATAGCTCAGGGGCTTGCCGTACTCAATCCCATCGAACCCGAACTCCTGAGGGTTTGTAGCTATCATGCTCGCGGCTATAAAGCGGGGGACGTATTCCTTTGTCTCACTTCGTATGTGCTTTGTCCCGAGAAGGTCCCAGTAATCATCCGCATTGCTCCGGCGCATGGCCTTCATGATCTTGCCCTCTCCCGCGTTATAGGCGGCCATGGCAAGGTTCCATGAACCGAACATGCCGTACAGGTCCTTCAGGTAGTCGGCGGCTGCTTCCGTTGATTTGACCGGGTCCCTTCGTTCATCCTTCCACCAGTTGATCTCGAGTCCGTACCGTTTCGCCGTGGATGCAATGAACTGCCACGGCCCTGCTGCATGGGCAATGGAATATGCATGGGGATTGAAACCGCTTTCAATAAGGGAGAGAAAGACGATATCCTCCGGCACGTCCTTTTTCCTGAGGATATCCTTCATGATGTCAAGATACTTCCCCGATCTGCTCAGGTAAAGGGCAAAGCGGTCCCTGATCTTGTTCGAAAAAAGGCTGATACTCCGCTCAACCGCCTGCGAGGCCACTGCGTTTTCCTGATACGGTGTGATTACCGGGGAGTCTTGCTCATCAGGCTTCGGCGATGCAGCAACTTCCGGTGCGGGGACAGCAAGAGAAGCCGTCTGCAGGGGGGGTGTCTGAATAACAGATTCTCTCAAGAGCGGATCAGTTGCAGGCTTTTCTTCCTGTGCTGTAGCTGATAGACTTAAGAGAAGGAAAAAAGCCAGTATGGGAAGAATGCGACTGAGCCTTTTCATTGGGTACTATTTTCCTTGGAAAGGATGGACTTTGTCAAGCCAAAATGAAGTTTTTTTCATGAACTTGTTGAAAAAACAGAACGTCCTGTGATATGGATCCAAAGCCAATCGTCTATACCATAGGCACGGGACTAAGAAGTTTCGAGGACTTCATAGAGATCCTTCTGTCCTACGAGATACGGGCAATCATTGATGTAAGAAGCTACCCGAAAAGCAAGCTTTCCCACTTCAACGGCCAGACGCTTTCAAGCCTCCTCGGAACAAACGGGATATCATATTCCTCCCTCGGCAAAGAGCTCGGAGGTCTCAGGAAAGGCGGGTATACTGCATATATCATTACCGAAGAGTTCAGGGAAGGCGTAAGGGCCCTGGAGAGAATCGCGAGTGAAGCATTGTCGGCAATAATCTGCGCAGAACGGTTTCCGTGGAAATGCCACAGAAAATGGATATCCCTCGAGCTTCAGAAGCATGGATGGGAAGTACGGCATATCATTGACAAGGGCAAACTCTGGATACCAAAATAGACCCGGAGAAATAATGAACCTGCAGACCGCCAGACGCATCAACCGCATGTTCAGAGAGAAAAAGCTTACCCTCTCTGTTGCTGAATCATGCACCGGGGGGCTGATAAGCCACTATCTGACAGCAATACCCGGGGCAAGCAGTTTTTTTGTGGCAGGCATGGTCACCTATTCGGCTGCGGCAAAAAAAAGCATTCTGGGCATTCGTCAGCGCGTATTCACCACCTACGGCATCGTAAGCAGGGAAACGGCCCTGCAGATGGCAGAGAAGACGCGTCTCCTGACCGGGACCGATGTCGCTGTATCGACAACCGGCAATCTTGGCCCGGAACTGCTCGAAGGAAAAAGCAAAGGTTTGATATATATCGCGATAAGTACCCGGAAGGAGACAGTCACCCTGACATGCAGGTTCAAGGGCACACGGGGGCGGATCAAGGAAAAGGCGGCATCAGCAGCACTGGAATTTCTTGCCGGAACGATCAGCGATGAGTGAAAAGACCCCTGAACATATCAGAAAAGAGATCGCCGGACTGGTAAAAGAGCTGAACGATCACAGCTACCGTTACCATGTGCTGGACTCCCCGGTCATATCTGACGCTGAATATGACCGGCATTACCGCCGCCTCAGGGAGCTTGAGGAGCACTATGGCCACATTCTTCCTGACTCGCCCACACAGCGGGTGGGGGCAGCCCCTTCTGAAAAGTTCGAGAAGGTAAAACATACCGAGCCGATGCTGTCGCTCGATAATGCCTTCTCGCACGACGAGCTGAAGGAGTTTGACAAAAAGGTAAGAAAGATCCTGAACACGAATGACGATATTGAATACACGGTCGAACCGAAATATGACGGTCTTGCCATGGAACTGACCTACCGGAATGGACTGCTGATGAAGGCGTCCACACGGGGCGACGGCTATGAGGGAGAGGATGTGACCCGCAATATCAGGACCATACGGGAAGTCCCTTTACGCATCGCGGGGACCTCGATTCCTGACGAGATCGATATCCGCGGCGAAGTTTACATGGACATCGACGAGTTCGAAGCGCTGAACAGACAGCGGGCAGACCGCGGAGAGCCGTTGTTCGCAAATCCGCGGAATGCATCCGCGGGCGCCGTGCGGCAACTCGACCCTGCCATTACGGCTTCACGCAGGCTCCATCTCGCATGCTATGGCTTGGGTTCGGTGAAGGGTGCTCGTTTCACCTGCCAATCAGATTTCATGGCGTGGCTGAGCAGGTCTCACTTCCCGATACCGGACGGAATGACCATGGCAAAGGGCATCGAAAAAGTGATCGATGAGATCCGTCGCCTCGAAAAAGAGCGGGGGGCCCTGCCTTTTGAGACCGACGGCGCAGTGATCAAGGTGAATGACTTTGCCCTTCAGCAGAAGCTCGGCGTCAAGACACGGGAGCCGCGCTGGGCCATCGCATATAAATACCCGGCCCATCAGGGCACGACCGTTGTAAGGGATATCCTCGGGAGCGTGGGCAGGACAGGCGTGATAACGCCATTCGCGGTCTTTGAGCCGGTGCGGATCGGCGGTGTCACCGTCTCCCGCTCTACGCTTCATAACTGGGACGAGATAGAGCGGAAGGATATCCGCATCGGCGATACCGTTGTCGTAGAACGCGCGGGAGATGTCATCCCGCATGTTGTGATGGTAGTGACGGAAAAAAGAACAGGCAGGGAGAGAATGGTCCCCGTCCCTGTGGAATGCCCTGCCTGCGGTTCTCAGGTCGTCCGCGAAGAAGGCGAGGTGGCGGCACGATGCGTCTCGCTGCACTGCCCTGCACAGTTGCAGGAAAAGATCATCCACTTTGCCTCCCGCGGCGGCATGGACATCGAAGGCCTCGGCGAAAAGAATGTCGGACTTCTGTACGAAAAAGGATTCATCCGGCATTTTGAGGACATCTACCGCCTGAGGAAGGAAGACCTCCTGGGACTTCCGCGTTTTGCGGAAAAATCCGCTGCCAACCTGATAACGGCCATAGAGAAGTCAAAGCACGCGACACTTGCCCGGTTCCTCTTCGCCGCAGGCATCCTGCACGTAGGCGAATATGCGGCAAAACTGCTCGCACGAAACTTCAGGAGGCTGGAGGACCTCTATCACGTGAAAAAGGAGGAGGTCCTCGGAATCAGGCAGGTCGGAGAAAAGATAGCGGCATCCGTATCCGCGTTTTTCAGCGACCGGAAGAACCTCGAACTGCTCGACTCCATGAAGAAACTCGGCCTTGACCTTTCGAACCCCGATTTCCCAAGAGAAAAAAAGAGCAGCCTGCCGCTGGAAGGAATGACTTTCGTGATCACGGGCACGCTCCCCAGGATGAGAATAGAAGTCGAGACACTCATCGAATCACAAGGGGGACATGCCGCCTCCGCGGTTTCGGCAAGTACGGATTACCTTATTGCCGGTGAAGATGCCGGTTCGAAGCTTGAAAAAGCGAAAAAACTCGGGGTTAAGATCATTTCCTTTGACGCCCTGATAAAAATGATGGAAAAAAGCTCGGCACAGCAGAGGCTTTTTTGATATGTCCATGAAACGGATGACCGAAAAAGAACTCAGAGCGGCCAAGGATTACGAAGAACTGAAATGGTATCAGGGCATCCCTGTTATTGTTGCAGCCTTTGGCGAGACATGGAAACGGCTGGCTGATGCCCAGGACTATACGGAAGCCGACTACTTTGTGGTCTTGGACGAAGACGACCGTGAATCGTTCTTCGGAACATATTCCGACGATGAACCCATAGAACCGAGCGACTGAGCATATGCCGCATCGCATTCTTATTATCGAAGATGAAGAGACGCTCAGGGAGTCGCTGAAGCGTGTGCTTCTGAAAGAAGGCTACGACGTACAGGCAGTGGAAAGCGCTGAGGCTGCCTTGCCCATTGTCGCTGAGAAATGGTGCGACCTTATTGTCACGGACATCATCCTACCCGGCCAAAGCGGACTGGAATGCCTGAAGAAATGCCGGCAGAAGAACCCTGACCTGATCGTGATCATAATGACCGCCTATGCTACGATCGAATCTGCTGTCGAGGCGATCAGGGCGGGCGCGTACGAATACATCGTAAAGCCGGTTGTGCATGATGAGCTCAAAGACCTCATAAAACGGGCCCTTGCGGGTAAGCCTGAAAGGAGAAGGTGATACATGCGGATCGAGCATTACAGTTTCGGCAGGATATCGATTGATGGTACCCTTTACACTTCTGACGTTATCATTTATCCCGACCGGGTCGATGCGTCATGGTGGAGAAAAGAAGGCCATTACCTCCAGAAGGTGGACCTCGCGGACATCGTCGCGGCAGGACCTGAGCTGCTGATCGTAGGCACCGGAGCGCACGGGGTCATGGCAGTTCCCGACAGCACCATCGCCTACCTCTCATCCCATAATATCGCCTTGCTAGCAGAAAAGACCGATAAGGCTGTAGAGCTGTTCAATAATCAGCCACCCGGCAAAAAAGTCATCGCGGCCCTCCACCTGACCTGCTGAGCATCGGCATCTTCTACTACTGTGTCTGCAGATATCCCCTGTTTGTTTCACCTGCTTCTGCTACGAGGGGACATTATCTGCGCCCATGTGAGCCGTGATGAATGTAGTTTTCTTTGATCTCTCTCGAACAAGCCTCAGGCAGAAGTAGTTTCATTTATCACTTGCCATCATCTACCGGCATACCCGACTTCTCATCCACATAGCTAACAAATTGGTAAATCTTTCTTTTGAGAATCGTGGTTTTCTGCTCAATGATCCTGACCTTCTTTCCTTTTCTGAAAAGGACATGCGACGATCCTTTAACTTGCACTATGTTACCATCATCGAGTTTTACAAGGAATACTGTCGACTGTGGCACATCACTTTGCTCTTGGTAGAGTCCGTCAACAATCCCGATAAGTTCAACTCTTGCATTAGTATCGGGCAAATCAAAGGTAAGCAAGCCAATAACAACGAGAGAAAGAAGTACAAATATAAGCAGCAAAGCCTGTTTGATGTCGAGCCCTTTATTCATTCTCATGGTACATGAGCATGTTGATATCCGGATATATTCCACACTTCCGCAACTGCCATCAGGGTCTCTGTTTCAGGAAGTAACTGAGATCCGCGGTTATCCATGGCAAGCAATATAACATCGACGCCGACATATGCATAGCCTTTTATCAGCAATGAGCCAAGGCCAGAACATGCCTGCACCCGGTGAAAATATGATTAATTGTGAAAAATCGTTAATACCGGCGCAGAACACTTTCCGGCGGGGCTTGTGCGTAGTATACTAAACTCATAGGGTAATCGTGAAGATCTGATTTCTCAAGGAGGAACAAAATGAAGAAATGGCTTTTGGGGTCAATCCTTTTGGCATTGGCGCTTGTCTCGCCGATTTCGTCAATGGCAGAGGTAAATGTGAGTATTGGATTTCCTTTCCCGCCAGCTGTCGTTTTTACGACGCCTCCTGAGGTGATACCACTGCCCGATGCGTACGGTGTATACGTCGTTCCTGATTATGACGTCGAAATTTTCTTCTGGAACGGCTGGTGGTGGCGTCCATGGGAAGGCCGCTGGTATCGCTCGTATTATTATGATCGGGGTTGGGCTTTCTATAGGTATGTTCCACAATTCTATTATGATATAGACCCGGGCTGGAGAGGCTACTACAGAGACCATGATTGGCACGGACACCGCTGGGACTATGAACGGATTCCTTACCAGCGACTTCACAGTAACTGGAAGAACTGGGACCGTAATCGATATTGGGAAAGGCAAAAGACCTGGGGCGTCCAGAGCTATCAAGGTCGGCCACAAAAACAGCGGCAGGAGCTGAGACATCAAAGGCAGGAACAATATCAGCAGAGACCGGAGGTCCGGCGGCATCAGCAAGAGCAGCAGGAACAGCGGAAACAGCAAAAGCAATACCGGCAGAGGCCGGATGTTCAGCAAGAGCGGCAACGTCCAAAACAGTATCAGCAGAGGCCTGAGGGCCCGCCACAGGAGCGGTCGAGACACGAGCAGCAGAGACAGTATGAAGAACGAAGACAACCGCAGGCTCAACAACAGCAGCGCCAGCCACGGGTTGAAGAACCCCGGAGACAGCAGGAGCCCCGACAGGAGCGTTCCCAATCCCGTGACCAGCAGCGGCAGGGAGAATCAAAACGCCATAAGTCAGAGGGAAAATCTGACAGAGGGGATGAGGAACGGGGAAGATAGGCAGACAGGAACCTAAGGATCTGGAACCGATGAGACCACCTGAGATACATCAGGTGGTCTCAATTTTTTTTTCGCAGCAGCCGAAAAGGACTAATAGCTTATCCTCCCCAAGGCATGGTGTCATAGAGCTTGGTCAATTTCTCACGATACTCACGGAAGAAACGTTCGTGGCCGCGTTCCCACCCAGCAAGCATAGATAGCGCCTCCTTGACCCTTCCTTCTGTCTGGCCTGCCATCTTTTCATAGAACTCGCTCAGGTCTTTCTCGATCAGCCAGGCCATGCTGAAGACCGTGACATCAGGGACCATGGATTCAAGAAGCACCTGCTGGGAAAATTCATGTCTGGAGCGTTCATCAAAAAAATCGGTCCGGGGCAGGGCAATGCCTTTTTCGATCTGGATCTGGTCAGGCCCCCCCTGTTTCAGACCGCGGAGGATATTATTGATGAAAAGGATATGGTGCTCTTCCTCCTCGATCACCCGCTTAAACGCGCTCACTGCCGCGCCCCAGCCCATGCGCGACAGAGAAGCCTGGAAAAAGCCCTTCCCGGTCTGCTCCTGGTTTAACGCATATTCGAATATCCTGATAAGATTCTGATCTGCCGGCACGGGACCCTCCTTGCAAATACTATTTGAATGTTGTCAGGATATACTCTGCAATTTTTTGCGCTTCGTCATCAGAGATCTTGTATTTATCGAACATCTTCATGCCTGCTAATTCCTGGGGGTGCGTAGGCGCGGGCCCCGGGTTTCTCATCTTATTGATGATGTCGGCAGCGGTAATGATATTATTCGCTTCCCGGTCTTTCCTGCTCAGTGTCTTTTTCGGGTTCAGGATATTCCCTCCGTTTGAATGACAGGAGGCGCAATGTGCCATGAAAAGCGCTTCCCCTGTTTTTTCTTCTGAAAAACCGGTTTCGGTAAGAAAAACAAGGAGTAGGATTACGGAACACACGGCACAAACCATTCTCAGGTGATTTCTCATGACTGCTCCTTTCGTATGAACCAGAACTTTCTAATATCAACTGCCGTCAGTCTCTGCGGATAATGTCAATTTAGCACATTGTCTGTGAGTTGCCAAATGAAGCTCGGCTGCGGGCGGACGGCGGAAGCTACCATAACGCTGCTAACACGTTGATATTGCGAGGGTATCGGTAGGGGAAAGGCGTTAGAACGGAAAAACCATATATTTATCTGATGTTGGGAACGTCCGGCGAATACGCAAAGGTATCATCAGAAAAGGCCTTCACACTGAAAATAATGATCGAAATGATACCCCAGGTCAGGCCGACAACGACCCCGAGGTCAACAATTCCCCTCCATGGCTGCGGAACTGCACGGACCAGCAGGACCAAAATAATAATGCCCCCGGTCACGGATATTGATGTGATCTTTCTTTTTCTTGTGGCATGGAAAAATCCCATGCAGAAGATAGGGGCAAACACAACGCGGACAATTGCGGGGTTATTCAGCAGATATTTTGCCCGTGCGGCCACTCGCGGAGAAAACCTCTGCTGAAAGGCCCGATATCCCTCGGCATAGGCCATGAATACGACGACAATCAGGAAAAATACCCAGTGCTGCACGTGCCAGGGCGATGACAGGGCCCCGAGGGCCGCACTGGAAAGCCGGTATACAGCACTGGCGAGCAGGAGGACAACTCCTGATACACCCCATGCCGCTCCGAACGCTCCCACCTGATCAGCTCTCCTTCCCGCCGGTCTCTTCCTTCAGCCAGCCGAGATATCCCTCATACCCGGCAACGATCGGCAGGGCAACGATCTCAGGGACCGTGTAGGTATGGAGCTCTCTCACTTTGTTCACCAGTTCTGCGAAACATTCCTTTCTTGTCTTGGCAATCATCAGGACCTCCTGATCGTCTTCGATCTTTCCCTGCCAGCGATATATGGAACGGATCTGCCTGACAATATTGACGCATGCGGCAAGCCTTCCTTCAACAAGGGCTTTGGCCATCGCTGCAGCGTCTTCCTCATTCGGTGCCGTTATCAGGACAACCAGCGAGTCTGTCATAGTAATCCCTCCGCGAATCTCCCCTGCTTCATGATAGCAGTCCGTTTCTTATGCTTGCTGGTCATGAGGACAGTCGGCTGAAAAAAGACAAAGTCCTGGTGAAACGGTGTCCGGACCATACCGCCGAACGAACTGTTGTCCCCGAGTGCGATATGGATCGTCCCAAGGATCTTCTCGGATTCAAGGATATTGTCAGCTCTCTTCGCCCTGTTGTTCGTGCCAATGCCGAACTCAGCGATATTCCTGTTCTCGAACCGCTCAGAAATCTTCTTTTCCAGCTGCAGAGCGAATTCCTCTTTGCCAAGCACCTCTTCCACCAGTCCATTCTTTACGATGAGCGTCACCGGAGATCTGAGCTCTCTGACCGGAGACCATTCGAGCACCAGCCTGCCGTTTGCCGTCCCCTCAACCGGCGCGATATACACTTCTCCGGCCGGAAGGTTGCCGAATGCTCCGGGCCTATTGAGCAGCCCGGTGTCGATGCCTGCCTTTCTTCCCTTTACGGAAAAGGATATGCTGGTCCCGTTCGGCGTCGCGATCTCAATGGTCTCCGCCCCTGCAATTGCCCTGGCAATCCTTTTTGTCCGGGCAGCAAGGATTTTCCAGTCAACGTTCATAGGCCCTTCAAGCATGTCAACGTCAAAGAGCGGCATGCTCGCATATCGCGCGCCGCATATGCGCGTAAGCATGTCCCGAAACCGTGTATGGCTTGTGGAGAAATACGAAAGGGCGATGACCGCGTTGACCGCGTCAGGCCTGTGATTTCTGATGATATCTTCTGCCGTCCTGATCTCGCGGTCAGAGACCTTCTTTGAAAGGATCTTGCTGAACAGCCGGGCTTTCCGCAATGAGGCAACTGCCCTATTCCCATATGCCTTTTCCCAAAGTGCAGCCGGAGGCTCGACGCCGTGCGCTCTAACGGATTCTGATTCAACACAAACCACTTCCTTTGCCGTTGTCTTGCCGATCTCGGCCGCAAGAAACGCGATACAGGAAAGTCTTGTCCTCAGTCCTGCGGTGCTGCCTTCAAGGAGTTCATCGGGCGCCGGCCTGTCGGTAAAAACCAGGACGCGTTCATTTTTTTTGACAGAGAGATTCGTTGTGAATATGTTCCTGAGGACCGAAGTGATCACGGATACCCGGTCCGGGAGAATGGCAATAGGCGCATGAAGGAACAATGCATGCCGTTCATGGAAGAGATCCCGATCATGGAAAATGTGGTCTTCCGATTACGCATTCTACAAAAAATATTATTGTGCCGTTTTCTGTTTGTCAAGGCGGGTGAGGCTTTAATAGAAGAACTCCATCTGTTCGAGGTGTTCACCAGGGAAACTGATCGGGTAGACATTGTCAAAACATGCCGAGCAATAGTGGCCGGCATCGGGCACGATCTTCTTGAGCCCTTCAATATCCAGATACGCAAGCGAATCCGCGGTCACATATTTCCGTATCTCTTCTATGCCGTGGCTCGATGCGATCAGTTCCTGGCGCGTCGGTGTATCGATGCCGTAATAGCAGGGCATGATGGTCGGAGGAGAGCTTATCCTCAGATGGACCTCTTTTGCCCCGCCTGTCTCCCGCAGCATCTTGACGATCTTCTTGCTCGTCGTGCCGCGCACAATGGAATCATCGATCACGACCACCCGTTTCCCTTCTATGAGCTTCTTGACCGGATTCAGTTTTATCTTCACCCCGAAATGCCTGATGCTCTGCTTCGGTTCAATGAACGTCCTGCCGATATAGTGGTTCCGTATGAGGCCGAAATCAAACGGTATGCCGCTCTCTTCCGAATACCCAAGGGCAGCGGGCACGCCGGAATCAGGCACAGGGATTACCAGGTCAGCTTCCACCTTTGATTCACGCGCGAGCTGCCTGCCAAACTCCTTCCTGATCTCATTGACGTTCTGGCCGCCGAAAATATTACTGTCAGGCCGAGCAAAGTAGATGAACTCGAAAATGCAGAACGCCTTCCGCAGGCTCGGGATGACCTTTTGGGATGTTATCCCCTCATCATTGATGATGACCATCTCTCCGGGCTCAATATCGCGGATGTATTTTGCATTGATCAGGTCGAGGGCGCAGGTTTCTGATGCCACAACATACGCACCGTCAACCAGGCCGATACAGAGCGGCCTTACACCATGCGGGTCCCTGACGGCAATGAGTTCCTTTTCCCGGAGTATCAGGAGGCTGTATGCCCCGGTTATCTCCCTCAGCGCCTGAACGACCCGTTCTTCGAAGGTATCACCCTTGGAATGGGCAATGAGGTGAACAATGACCTCGCTGTCCGACGTAGACTGGAATATTGCTCCTTCATCCTCAAGGGTCTTCCTGAGTTCAGGCGCATTGACAAGGTTGCCGTTATGGGCAAGGGCGAGCGTACCGAGGGAGAAGTTCGCAACGATCGGCTGCACATTTTTGAGTACGCTGCTGCCCGCGGTAGAATACCGGTTGTGACCGATAGCAATATGACCGGGAAGTTTTTTAAGTCTTTTCTCGCTGAATATGTCGGCCACAAGGCCCATTGCTTTTTCGAGATAAAGCTGCCTTCCGTCAGACGAGCAGATACCCGCGCCCTCCTGCCCCCTGTGTTGTAGTGCATAAAGGCCGAGATACGCAAGATTTGATGCCTCAGGATGGCCGTAAACGCCAAAGACGCCGCATTCTTCGCGGAACTTGTCAAATGGATCGGAGTGATACTGGTAAAAAGAGGGGGCTGCGCTGCCGGGCTGCACGACATGTGCGCAGGTCTGTTTCTTTATGCTCTTCCTCAGTTTGTGGTGCACTGGCGGCGGACACTTTCTCCGGGAAATAAAGTATTTTATTTTAACATAAACACACCTGCCATTTGGGAATCAATTCCCGGACATGCATGACAATAATTTGAAAAAGTGTTTCCGGCTGTGTTACTATGTGTCAGGAATTCAAAGCCATGAAGGCTTGAGCAGGACGGGAGTTCTGCGCAAAAGCCTTCATGGCTTTTTTATTTCTCTGAATAGGAGCCTGGATGAGAAAAAGGACGTTCGTTTTGGGAATTTCCGCTGTCACGACCGTGTTATCAGCATTGATTTTTGCCGGTTCAGCCGCTGCTGCCACTCCCCTTGTCACGGATGACACGGGGACTCAGGGCAAAGGGAAGTTTCAGGTGGAGCTCTTCGGAGAGTACGGACACGATAAAGAAGAACGCGTTACGAACAAGAACAGCGACCTCTCGGCGACCCTTACCTATGGGGTCATCGACCCTATAGACATCGTCATCAGCGCCCCCTATCAGGCCTGGCGCTCAGACGATTCGGAAAACGTGGCAAAGGGGGATGGCATTGGCGATCTGGCAATTGAGGCAAAGTGGCGGGTCTATGACAAAGAAGGTTTAAGCGTTGCGGTGAAGCCGGGCTTCACAATCCCTACGGGGGATGAGGGAGAAGGTCTCGGCGCCGGGCGGATAACGTATTACCTTTACTTCATCGCTTCAAAGGAGATAGATACGAAGTCTTTTCATATCAATCTTGCCTACATCAGGAACGACAATACAATGGATGAGCGAAAGGACATGTGGCATGCGTCTTTTGCCGCGACGGTCAATCTGCTGAAGAACTTAAAACTTGTCGGGGATGTCGGTATCGAGACCAACCCTGATCGTTCATCGACAACGCCACCGGTATATGTGCTGGGCGGCCTGATCTATTCGCCGAGAGAGAATTGGGACATCGGCCTGGGTGTAAAGGGCGGCTTAACTCATTCCGAGACGGACATAGCTCTCCGTGGCGGCATAACATTCAGGTTTTAAGGGGCAGAATCATGCATATGGCAGATGCGTTACTCTCACCGGCAGTGGGAACGGCATTCTGGGCAGGGACGATCGGAACCATTGCCTACTGCACCAGGAAGCTGAAGAACACAATGGATGAAAAACTGGTTCCGCTCATGGGCGTGCTCGGAGCGTTTATCTTTGCAGTCCAGATGATCAATTTCACGATCCCGGGCACCGGCTCGAGCGGCCACCTCGGAGGCGGTCTGATCCTTGCGGTCATCCTCGGCCCCTATGCCGCGTTCATCGTCATGGCCTCTGTCCTGACCATCCAGGCGTTCTTCTTTGCAGACGGCGGACTTCTTGCGCTCGGCTGCAATATCTGGAACCTGGGCATATATCCATGCTTTATCGCTTATCCGCTGATCTACAAGCCTCTGGTCAAAGCCGGAAGCTCTCCAAAGCGAATCACCCTGGCTGCGTTGATAAGCGCTGTCGTCGGTCTCCAGCTGGGGGCGTTTTCCGTTGTTATTCAGACGCTCCTGTCAGGGCAGAGCGACCTGCCCTTCAGAACATTCGGCCTGATGATGCAGCCTCTGCATCTGGCCATCGGCCTCGTCGAAGGGTTTGCTACTGCGGGTGTGATCAATTTCGTCAGAGTTTCAAGACCGGAGATCCTCGAAAGCGTCGCTTCAGAGCACCCCCTCCCCGCGAATATTTCGATTCGTAATATCGTGATCGGACTGCTGGTTGCCGCAGTGCTCAGTGGCGGGATACTGTCATGGTTCGCGTCTGTCAACCCTGATGGTCTCGAATGGTCAATAGAGAAGGTCATCGGCAAACCCGAGTTCCCTGAAAAAGAGAACGTTATGGCTCCTGTCGCGCGATCAATACAGAAAAAGACAGCGTTTCTCCCGGACTACAATTTCAGAAAATCTGAAGGAGTTTCAGAAGGACCGATGCCGGGACAGGCCAGCATGCCCCGGCCTGTTGCAGATCCCGGCAGGTCGGTTTCCGGAATCCTTGGTTCCGTCATGGTCCTGGCAGCTGTTCTGGTTGCAGGACTTGCGATCAGGGCAGCGCGAAAAAAATGAGGCTGATATTCATAGTTCTCATCGGTATAATAACGTTCTGTGCTCCTGCATTAATGAAATGCGGTGCATGAATGCATATTGAGGGATAGCATGAAACCATCTTTCGGCGCGGGAAACACTGTCCATGTTCGATGCTGAGTATTTCAACCTCGGTTATCTCGACACCCTTTCTTACCAGAATACGGTCATCCACAGGCTCGATCCGCGGGCAAAGCTGATCGCCACCCTTGCCTTCATCCTCACGGTCGTGTCCTTTCCGAAATATGAAATAACCGGCCTCCTGCCGTTCTTTCTTTTCCCGGTGCTTCTTATTTCTTTCGGCGATATCCCGGTGAGGTTCATCCTGAAAAAAGTCCTCCTCGTGTCATCCTTTGCCGTATTCATCGGCATCTTTAACCCCCTTCTTGACCGGCAGATTTCCATCTCTTTTTTGGGCATCTCCATATCGGGCGGGTGGATATCGTTTCTTTCGATCATGCTGAAATTCTTCCTCACGATCTCCTCTGCCCTGCTCCTCATAGCCACCACATCCTTCCCGGGGATATGCCATGCCCTGCAGAAGATAGGCATGCCGGAAATATTCGTGTCCCAGCTCCTCTTCCTCTATCGCTACATTTTTGTGCTTTTGGAAGAGGCGATGAAGATCGTTCGTGCACGGGACATGCGTTCTTTCGGAAGAAAAGGGCATGATATAAAGACCGTTACGCGTCTTATCGGAACGCTTTTCCTGAGGACCATGGAGCGGGCGGAGCGGGTCTATCAGGCAATGCTTTCGCGCGGATTCAGCGGCAGTCTCCATACCGTGAAGCCCTACAGCTTTCGTGCCGTTGATGCTGTATTCCTCTTTACAACGATCGTGCTCCTCTATCTTTTCAGGACGCGTGATATTGTCGGCACGCTGGGCAGACTATCGATGAGGGCACTCGGGTAAGAGATGAGCCATCATATCGTTGAATTTCAGGATGTCCATTACCGTTACCCTGACGGGACAGCTGCACTGAACGGCCTTTCGGTCAGGATCACGCACGGTGAATCTGTCGGTATCGTCGGAGCGAATGGTTCCGGGAAATCGACCTTCCTCATGCACACCAACGGGTTCCTTCTCCCGCAGCGCGGCAGCATTACGGTCGGGGACATGACGCTTGATAAGAAGACCCGCCAGGAGATAAGGAAGAAAGTGGGCCTGATATTCCAGAATCCTGACGACCAGCTCTTTATGCCCACGGTATTTGACGATGTGGCGTTCGGCCCCCTGAATCTCGGACTCAGTCCCAAGCGAGTGCGAGAATGCGTTGATGAAGCACTGGAGACCGTAGGCGGCCTGGGACTCAGCAGCAAGCCTCCTCATCACCTCTCAGGAGGGCAGAAAAGCGCTGTTGCCATTGCTGCGGTCATTGCCATGCAGCCCGACATCCTGGTCATGGATGAGCCGGCCTCTCATCTCGATCCCAAATCACGCAGGGCCCTGATAAACCTGTTGGGGCATTTTCATCATACAAAGATCATTGCTTCGCATGACCTCGATCTTATCCTGGATGTCTGCGAGCGGTGCGTTATCATAAGAGGAGGAAGGGTCGTCGCTGACGGCCCTGCGGAAGAGATGCTGTCAAACAGGCAGCTGCTTGAAGAAAACAACCTTGAGCTGCCGTTATCACTTCAGAAAAGAGATTGGTCCCCAGGAGGAGACATGAATGAAATAACAAAACTGCACCACCTGCTCGGCCACTGGGCAGAACACAACGCGGAACATGCAAAAACATATCAGGACTGGGCGAAAAAGGCCGACTCCCTGGGCAGGACGGAACTGTCCGGTCTGCTGATGAAGATCGCTGATGAGACAATCGCAATGGATGGCCTCTTCAGGAAAGCCATGGAGGTCTGCAAGTAAGGCCATGGCGATACTGAACAAAAAAACCCTATGGCAGGGAAAATTCCTGCGCTCAGTACTTATCGAATATGTCATTCGCTGCAACAGCAGCAACTGCAAAGAAAAAAGGACGTGGGAGGCATTTGAACGCGTAGACTGTGACGGCGTTATCGGGATCGTGCCTTTTACGGACGACAACGAAGTGATCCTCATCAGACAGTTCAGACCGCCGGTGAATGGATTTGTGATAGAACTGCCCGCAGGACTTGTTGACCAGGGCGAGCCTTTTGAGCAGGCGGTGAGGAGAGAACTCATCGAAGAGACCGGGTATGAGGCCGGGGTGGTGGAGTTCCTTACGGAAGGGCCGATGTCGTCCGGCGCCTCTTCGGAAATCCTGTCCGTCTATGTCGCCACAGGGCTCAGACATGTCGGCATCGGTCAACGTGACGAGACTGAGGATATCCAGGTCATTGTGGTGCCTCTTGCGCAGATCGCGGAAAAGCTCAACGCGCTAAAAAATAGCGGCGACCATATCGACCTGAAGGTCTACGGCATGATCGAGATGGCCAGGCAGACCGTACTTATGAAATGAAAACGGTTGACCTGAAGGAACTGGCGGCAAAAAACGGCGGTGAATATGTGTTCGGCGCGGCCGACACCGGATCCCATGCCTGTTACATGATCTACGGGTCGATGGCGCCCGGCGAAAAAGGCCGGCTGATCCGGCCGGGAAGAGGACACGAGGAGATCATCATCGCGGGCAATGGAGCGCTTGTCGCGACAGGCGATCTATCGGGAACTCTTGAAACGGGGCATGCCTTTCATCTCGCCGGGGAACAAACGTGTTGCCTGGAAAACACCGGGAACCAGGCTGTTATCTACATCGTCGCGGGCGGGCATTCGGAAGAAGCTCATAGCCACTGATCATTTTGCAACAGGAGGTGCGGACATGCCGAAATCACGCAGTGCAACGGTTACCTGCCAGGTATGCGGAAAGCAGTACAGACTGAACGAAGTCTTTCCTGCCGAATTCATCCGCAGGCCGATGCTCGAAATGATCCGTAAGGAGTTTCCCGCCCTTGCTCCCGGGGGATATATCTGCATACCGGATCTGACCCGGTTCAGGGCAGAATACGTGCAGTCCGTAATCGAAGAGGATAAAGGCGAGCTGACCGCGCTCGAAAAACAGGTTGTTAACAGCCTGAAAGAGCAGGAACTTCTGACCACAAATCTCAATATCGAGTACGACCGGCAGCTTTCCCTGGGTGAGCGCCTTGCTGACCGGCTCGCTGATTTCGGCGGCAGCTGGCAGTTTATCAGCATCTTTGCGGCCGTTATTTTCTTTTGGATGCTGATGAACTCCCTGACATTTTTCTTGAAGCCCTTTGACCCGTATCCGTTCATTTTCCTGAATCTCGTGCTCTCCTGCCTTGCCGCTATTCAGGCCCCGATCATCATGATGAGCCAGAACCGACAGGAATCACGCGACCGGATGCAGGCCGAGCACGACTATCGCGTGAACCTCAAGGCCGAACTGGAGATACGACAGCTGCACGAAAAGATCGACCATCTGATCCTGAACCAGTGGCAGCGGCTGCTCGAGATCCAGGAAGTACAGATGGAACTGATGGAGGAACTGGCGCAGAAAGGGAAGCCGAAGGCATAGTCGGATATGCAGAGGACTGACACTGGTGCAGTCGTGACGCCGCGCTAACTGCGGATCTCTATTCTCTTAATGAAACCCAGGTTGGAGAGATTTTCCATCACCTTCCGGATAGGCGAGGTATGCGCTCCCGCAACGGTAAAGATAAAGGTTTTTTCATCATGAGATCTTTCCACCGCATAATCCATCCTGATAACAGAGAACCCCTGCTCCTCAAAGATCTTTCGCACGACATCCTCGTCGCCGGTCCAATCAGTTAAAAGACTGATGTATTTGTAGATCGTGCGCGGCATCCGTGCCTCGAGTATCCGGAGAAACCAGAGAGAGATGAACGTAATAACGAATCCGCCGACGGCCGCAGCATACTGTCCGGCACCGATGGCAAGCCCTATGGCAGAAACGATCCAGATGCATGCGGCTGTCGTAAGACCCTGGACCGAGGCGCCTGTCTTGAGTATGACGCCGGCGCCGAGAAACCCGACACCAGTCATGGCCCCAGCGGCAATTCGTGTCGGATCTATCCGGAACAGACCCGGCGTTGCTGCTCCCCCTGCATAATACCCTTCGGAGATGATCATCAGGAGCACGCAGGCAACGCAGACGAGGAGCTGGGTCCTGAAGCCTGCGGGTCGGCCGTGGGTCTGACGCTCAAAACCGATGATACCCCCGAGAAGGGTGCCGAGGGAGAGTTTCAGGATGATTTCATACATAGTGGGCATAAATCACACGGTTATGATGATCTTATAGAACTTCGTTTTGCCGACCTTGACGATATGCTCGCCCTGCCCGAGCTTCATGTGCGCGTCGGACACGGTTTTGTCATCCACCTTCACGCCTCCCTGTTTGATGAGACGCGATGCCTCGCTCGTACCTTTTACCAGACCCGCATCCTTCATCACCTGAGGAAGCCAGGCTGCATTTTCCGTACTTCCTGCAGATACCTCAAGGACCGGGAAGGTGGAAGCCATATCACTGAGATCCTTTTTTTCAAATACAGCGCAGTATTTCTCTGCAGCCTCTTGGGCCGCCTCCCTGCCATGGTACCGCGTGACCAGTTCCGTCGCAAGATCCTTTTTCGCGTCCCTCGGATCAATGGTCTTATTCTTCAGGCCGCTCTTCAGCGCATTGAGTGCATCAACCGTAATGCGGCTGACCAGCTCAAAATAGCGCTCTATCAGGCTGTCAGGCACGCTCATCACCTTCTTGAACATGCCTGCAAGCTCACCGTTCACATATTCGAATGCCGGTTCGTTGATGCCGATGTAATTGCCGAGGCTCTTGGACATCTTGTTCACCCCGTCCAGGCCTTCGAGAAGCGGCATCATGATCACCACCTGCTCCTCCATTCCTGTTGCCTTCTGCATTGACCTGCCCATCAGGAGGTTGAACTTCTGGTCTGTACCCCCAAGCTCGATGTCAGCCTTCAGGGCGACAGAGTCATATGCCTGGAACAGGGGGTAATAGAACTCAAGGATGCTGATCGGCTGATGGCTCTTGAACCGCTTCTTGAAATCCTCCCGCTCGAGCATGCGGGCAACGGTCTCAAAGGCGCCCAGCTGGGCCACCTCTATGGGGCTCATCTTTTCCAGCCATTCGCTGTTAAACCTGACTCTTGTCTTTGCCGGGTCGAGGACCTTGAAGACCTGGGTCTTATAGGTCTCGGCATTCTTCAGCACATTGTCCTTGGTCAGGATCTTGCGTGTTTCGCTCTTGCCCGTGGGGTCACCGATCATGCCGGTGAAATCGCCTATGAGGAATGTCACTTCATGACCAAGGTCCTGGAACTGGCGCATCTTCTCCAGAAGTACGGTATGGCCGAGGTGAATGTCAGGCGCGGTCGGATCAAAACCCGCCTTGACCTGAAGCGGTCTGTTGTCTCTGCAGGAGCGTTCGAGCTTCTTCAGCAGGTCCTCTTCGCTGATGATCTCGACAGCGCCGCGCTCTATGGTCTGGAGCTGTTTGTCCGGAGAAAGCATGGAATGTATGATACCCGCTGAGGGGAATGGCAGTCAATTTGGG
>VEOY01000134.1 GCA_012026685.1 Nitrospirota bacterium | reverse complement strand
TTCTCTGCTCCCTGATGAGTGAAATACACCCCCGGCATTCTGCATACATCGCGGTAGACGTCCGGATGATCAATGATCATGCAGGGCCTGAGCTTGTTGTCATGTGTCTTTTGGTACCCCTGTATCTTCCTGAACAGGGGGGAGGTGACTGCCTCCTGCAGGCTGGCCTTCTTGATATTGTGCAGGGCGAAATGGCAGAAGACGCAGGGTTCGACATCGCCTTTTGAGTTGATATGGAAATATTTCCTGCCGCCGGCAATGCAGCCGCCCACAACCGGACCGTCGTTCCAGAAATCGCCGAAGAGCATCTCCTTGGTCGAGCGGAAATAGGCGACCCGCTCCCTGAGCATGTCGCGCTGCTCAGGTGTCGGCACCAGCTCCCAGTTCGGTTCCCTGCCGACCGGCGTGTAGAGGAAGTACCACCCGACCGTGGTGCCCTGCTCCATCCAGTGATCAACGAATTCGTCAGAGACAACGACATCGGCATTTTGCCGGGTCATGGTCGTTGAGTACCCGAAGAGCACACCTGCCTCTTTCAGCAGTCTCATCGCCTGCACAACGCGGTCGTAGTGTCCTTCACCACGGCGCCTGTCCGTCTCCTCCCTGAACCCCTCGACACTGATCGCGGGCAGGATATTGCCGAGGCCGGCAAGCCGGGCCACGAGCTTTTCGTCGAGCAGCCCCCCGTGCGTAAAGACATGGAACGCCATGTCGTTATGCTTTTCGAACAGGTCGAGCAGGTCCTTCCGGAAGAACGGCTCGCCGCCCGAAACGACAATGAAGTGGATGCCCATCTCCTTTGCCTCGGTCAGCACGCGGTCGATCACGTCGTACGGCAGGTCCTCGTCCTTTTTATACATGCCGGCATAGCAGCCGAAACAGTTCAGGTTGCATTTCATGGAAGGGCTGATCACCAGGAGGCCCGGCGGATAGAACCCGCCCGCGCCTTCAGAGAACGCTTTCCGCTTCGTGCTTCCGACAAGGAGCTGGTTCATGATAAAGCATTTGATGATCTGTTTTTTGTGCTGTGGACTGGTATTGCGGAGGATCTTCATCGCGACCTTAAGGCTCGGGTGGCCGCCCAGCCACATCTCGCGGATGCTCCTGATCGCGCGCTTATAATGGTCGCGGGTCGTCGCCCTTTCCGCGATGTTCAGATACGAGATGAGCGCGTTCTGGCTGCTCAGGGACATCACCTGTACGAGTCCGTACAGGAAACGCGACAACACAAAGGGCTTGAGCGTCTTCAGCATCAGACGGTCACCTCGGCTTTCTTCTTTCGCACAGCCTCGACCCACCCGGCGCCGGTGTAATGGTCAAGGTCCGTCTTGTTCATCGGGAAGCACGCGAACGTCTTGATCACCAGCCCCTCTTCGTTCTCCTCATGTGTCTCTGCCGGATAAAATTCCTTCCATGCGCGTATATATCCCTCATACAGCTCGTCAGCCGTCATGTTGGCCGGACGGTAGACAACGGACGATGTTGAATATTGCGAGAAGTCCCGCGTCAGCAGACGGCCTTCCGCATTGAGGCGTTCGTAAAGCCTGCTCTTGGGATAGGGGGTAAGGATATGGAACTCCGCTTCTTCGATACCGTTCGTTTGCGCGAACCGCACGGTCCTGTCGAACACGTCCTTCTGGTCGTGGTCGAAACCGAAGACGAACGACGCGATCACCTTGATGTTCCGCTCCCGGATGCGTTCAAGCAGCGTGTTCGCCTTGTCCACCTGGACAGCGCTGACGCGCTCATTCAGCCCGGCAGAGATCCACGGGCTCAGGTCAATGTACATTGCCCAGCAGTTCGTTTTTTTGAGCAGGTCGAGATACGCAGCATCGTCCGCTATCGAAAGCGGGGCAAGACCTACCCACTGTTTGCCGGTCTCCGCGAGTCCGTCAAGGAAACTCCGCACCCTCCTCTTCGCAAGGTGCAGGTTGTCGTTGATCAGGAACAGATATCTGTCCAGGCTGCCGATGTCTCCGAGGATCTTTTTTGTGTCCGCCATTCTGAACTCCGTACCGTAGGTCTGGGGCACAGAGCACATCTCGCAGTTGACCGGACATCCCCGCGAGACCTGCAGGGAGTTCATCGGCAGATATACGGATCGGTCGAAAATGGACCAGCGGGGGAGAGGGATGTCATCAGCAGGCTTCCTGCAGGAATAGGTCTTTTTCAGATCGCCGCTCCTGAAGTCCCGTATGACATCAGGCCAGGTGTGCTCCGCCTCGCCGACCACGATCGCGTCCGCATGCGCAGCAGCCTCTTCCGGCATAAGCGAAACATGCACGCCGCCAAGGACCACCGGCACGCCCTTCCTCCGGTAGGTGTCCGCGACCTCATACGCCCGGTTCGCCTGGCTGGTCATCATCGAAATGGCAACAAGGTCGCAGTCCATGGCGAAATCGATGGTCCGGAGCCGCTCATCCGTAAAGACGACATCAACATCGGGAGGGGTGAGAGACGCAACGATCGCAGGCCCCATCACCTGGATATACCGCCGGTACACGAGCGGGAAATGTCCCCAATCAGGGTAGATAAGATGCAATTTCATCTATTTGCGAATTAGCTCCTTCTTGTCGTCCTCCCAGAACGGCATGAATGTAAACCACTGGGTCGGATAGCGGCCTATATATTTCTCAAGTATTTTAATTATTTTCTGAAGATTTGTCTTCAATGCATCGGTCACGCCTTCGCCGGTCTCCATGAACACAGGGCCTTCGACGATGATCTCATACGACTTATACCCGGCCATCGGAATGAACACCGGAATGACGATGCTGTCAGACACCAGCGCAAGCTTCACCGGCCCTTTCGGGAAGAGCGCGTCGCAGCCGAAAAAAGGTACCGGGATACCGCTGTCAAAAGTGAGGCGATCACCCTGAAGCGCGACTATGCCGCCGTCCTGCAGCACCCGCAGGAGCCGGAGGGATGAAAACCCGCCCTCCCTGAGGGGGACCTCCTGCACCCCGTCTGCGTAGCGGAGAAAGCTCCGCTGGGATTCGAGGATCGACGAACTGTCCGGTGAAAATACCACGTGTATTTTTCTGTCCCTGAGGGAGAGTTTGAGGCTGCCAAGCTCCCAGTTGCCCAGATGAGAGGCAAGAAGAACGACCCCCCTCCCCGATGATAACGCCCTTTCGAGGTTCTCGATGCCGGTGATCCTGAATGCGTATTCATCGAGACGCCGCGGGTCGTGGCTGAGATAAAAGAGATCGATGAGGTAGAACGAATAGTCCCGGAAAACACCATAAGCAAGGTATGCGTTCATGAGGGACGACAGACCCGGTTTTATCCGTGAAAGATTTTTTTGAATGGCGCGGTAATTGCGGAAATTGAAGGCAATGAAGACAAGGACCACGAGCCGGCCGGTCAGACGGAGCAGCCAGACCGGCAAATATTTCGTTGCATTGAGAAAACCTCTGAGCAGAAGCCGCAGCGGCGGGGTGTGCTGAAGCCTGCGGAAGACGCTCCGCGCCTCTGCGCGATTTCCTTCATACTGCCTGCCAATCTTTTCTGAAGTTTTCATGGATCTGCTGTGGATAAAGCCGTCTCTGTTTTTTTATAATACAATTCTTATGAAAAAGAAATCATCGGCCAGGAAGAAAAAACACCTCAGGCCCGGATGGGATGAATACTTCATCACCATCGCCAAGGCAGTGGCAGCGCGCGCGACCTGTCTCCGGAGAAGATACGGCGCAGTGGTGACGAAGGAGAACATCATCGTGAGCACCGGATACAACGGCGCGGCAGCCGGCGTTGTCGACTGCCTCGAGGTGGGCAAGTGCACGCGCATGGAACTCCAGATCCCGCACGGCCAGCGCTACGAGCTCTGCCACAGCGTTCATGCGGAAGCGAACGCCATCATCAGGGCGTCTGCGGATGAACTGAAGGGCTCGACGATCTACATCTCCGGCGTCGACGGGGACGGGGCAGAATGCAGCTCAGGCCCCTGCATGATGTGCAAGCGGCTGATCCTGAACGCCCGCATCGGCCGCGTTGTCTATTCGGACGGAAACGGCGATTACCACGTCATCGACCCGACGGACTGGCTGAAGGAAAGAATATAACAACAGTGCCGGTTATCAGTGTCAGTGAACTGCGTCAGTGCCTGAAAGAAGAAACGTTCAGTAGCTTCTAACACAAACATCCTTTGTTGAAGTCCTACCCTTAGTAACAGTGCCTGTGGACAGTGTCCGTTATCAGTGTAACATCCGACTTGCCAATTGCGAGGGCAGGCGCTGAGAAAATCTCCATGATGACTCCCTGAAATAAAACCGCGGCGCACCCCGATGCACGTTCATGGACGTGCAGAAGATGAAATCGCTTCAGAATGACGTATGCCGCTATACTGATCCTGTCAGTTCATGGAGTTTTTGAAGCGTCCTACCCTTTATTCTCGGCATTCGCCTCTTGCCTTTTGCCCTTCGCCTTTTGTCCTTTCCCGACTATGACGGGGGTTCTGGACGTAGACTATCAGGGCGACTTTCTGATCTCATCCAGAAAAGCCCTGATCTTCGATTTGAGGGCATTATCCAGGTCGATGAACATAAGGCCCATCCCGATCCCCTCAACACCGTGCTTCACACGTGCCTTGAGTTCCAGTTCCAAACTCCCGGAGGACAGCCGGATGTTGACGACGCTTCCCGTCTTCAGCACCGTATCGGTGCGCACGTAGACCCCGCCTTCACTTATATCGTAAGCCTTGCAGGACAGCGAATTTTCGAGGACCACATCAAGAAAACAGGTGAATCTTTCCTGTGCGCGTTTCCTTCGCTCCATTCCCTTCATCCTCGGGTCTTAATCATTTTGTCATTCCGAACATATCCTGAATTCACTTTAAAACAATAATTGCGCAGTTTTCAATGCAGACTTCCGGAAGTGAACCGTCCATGCCGGTTGACTGCACCTTGCAAGCTTCGGCTCAGCCCGGTGCTCTTCGCTCTGTTTACAGCGCCAGCCATTTCTTCAGCAGCCACTTAGCCCCCTGCTTGTCGAGCGGATCGTTCCTGTTGCCGCACTGGGGGTCCTGAACGCAGGACGGGCAGCCGCTTTCGCAGGGACACTCCTCGATGATCCGCAGCGTCGCTTCGAGCCACTCCGGGATGATGTCCATGGCCCGCCGGGTCAGCCCTACACCGCCCTCGTGGCCGTCATACACAAAGATGGCGGGGAGGTTGAAATCAGGGAACCCGGTGTGGCTCAGACCGCCGATGTCCCCCCGGTCGCACAGGGCGAAGAGCGGCATACAGGCGATGGCCGTATGCTCCACCGCATGGAGCGTGCCGCCAAGGTCGAATCCTTTTGCTTCGATCTCCCGGGCAGTTTCCCTGTCAATGACCGTCCAGAGGCCCTCGGTCTCGAAGGTATGATCAGGCAGCTCAAGCGGCGTGGTCTTGATCCACTTTCCGTCCGATGCGCGTTTGGTGTCATACCCCATCACCCTCTGCACGATCCTGAGCCGTCCCCAGTCAAATTTCAGATCTCCCGATCTCCTGGTCTCTTCCGTTTTCATTATCTGTGTCGTGTCTCCGCTGACCGGCATCGTGTAGTAGTTCAAATCCACCGGAGCGCAGACGGCTTTTTTCTTCGGGATGTCGAGCCCGGTTACCCGGTACTGCCTTCCCCGGTGCAGATACACCGCACCGGGGAAGGCCTCCCTGAAGACCCGAGCCCCGCTCACCTCGCCGATCGTCCGCCCGGACTCGTTTACCAGCATGAACCGCTCGCCCACGGCCCTGATGCTCACCTCCCGCTGCGGCATCCTCACAGGGCTGTACCATATCCCTTTCTTTTTCCCCGGGAGGACCAGCTCTTCGGCGACAAGTTCCCCGATCAGCGGCGCAGCCTTTTCCATATCAAAGGCCTGTTCGTCCTGCCGCAAATTCAGTTCTGCCGCGGCACAGAGCAGATGCTTCTTCATGATATGCGCATTGAAAGGATCGATGACCGCCGCCTCATGGCTCTTTGCGAAGAACTCCTCCGGATGCCGCATGAAATACTGGTCAAGCGCGTCCTGGATGGCCACGAGGAGCACAAGGGATTCCTGCCCCTGCCTGCCGACGCGGCCCGCCCTCTGCCAGGTGCTCGAAACAGAACCGGGGTACCCGCAGAGGATGCAGCAGTCGAGACCGCCGATGTCCACGCCGAGTTCCAGCGCGCTCGTCGAGACCACGCCCATCAGGGCGCCGCTGAAAAGGCGTTCCTCGATCTCCCTCCTCTCATGCGGGAGGAAGCCCGCCCGGTAAGGGCTGATCTTCTCCCGCAGTTCCGGCGCGTAGTTCACTGCCCAGGTGTAGATCAGTTCCGTGATCTTGCGCGCCTTGGTAAATGCGATGGTCCGCATTCCCTGCCTCATGCACTGCACGAAGAGTTTTGTCGCGAGCGTATAGGGGCTTTCGATAGGGCTCATAAAATAAAAATGTTTGCCCGCGGACGGCGCCCCGCTCTCGTCTATTACGCTGAACGGCACACCGACAAGGTCCTCGGCCAGCCTGCCGGGATTCGCTATCGTTGCAGAGGCGGAGATGAACTGGGGTGAAACGCCGTAATGTCCGCAGATCCTCCGAAGCCTCCGCAGCACCTGCGCCACATGGGAACCGAAGACCCCGCGGTAGGTGTGGATCTCGTCGACAACGATATATTTCAGGTTCCTGAAAAGACCTTCCCATTTCTTGTGGAACGGAAGAAAGGCAAGATGGAGCATGTCAGGGTTCGTAAAGATGACGTTCGGCAGGTCCTCCCGTATCTCCCGCCTTCTCCCTGCCGGCGTGTCACCGTCATAGACCTCGCCGACCGGGCCGAGGCCGATAGCTTCGGAAAGCGCGTTCAGGTTCTTGACCTGGTCCTGCTCAAGCCCCTTGAGCGGAAAGATAAAGAGCGCCTGCGTGTTCCCATCATCTATGATCGCTTCAAGGACCGGAATATGGTACGCAAGGCTCTTGCCGCTCGCCGTCGGCGTCATGAGCACGATATTCTTCCCGTCCCTGATGTGGCCGACAGCTTCGGCCTGGTGGCGATAGAATCTCGTTATCCCCCTATTTTCGAGGACTTTCCTGAGATTCTCGTGGAGCTCGATATCCCGGAACTGCTCGGGGGTAGGCCTGATGTATCTCTTACCCGCAGTCTGGAGCTGCATCTCACGGTCATTGTCGAGAAAATCAACGATATCCTGCAACATGGCATTCTGATTGTAAACGACCCGGCTTCTCTCATGTCAACTTCCTGAAGAACCTTCATAAATTTTCATAATCAGAGAAGTGAATTTCATGTCACAGCGTCATGCTGCTGTGATAATATACAAACAAGGCAGTTAAAAAACTAAGGGAGGCCCATATGAAAAGGATAGCGCTGTTATCGATACTGTTCGCATTCGTGCTCAGCACTGCCGCATTCGCTATCGGCGGAAATGTCAAATGGTTCAGCCTGAAGGACGGCACGGCCAAGGCAAAGGCTGAAAGAAAACCAATGATCGTCGATTTCTTCTACGGCAAAGGATGCCCGCGCTGCGAAAAGCTGGAGAAGTTCATCTACAGCGACCCGAAGATCGTCAAGAAGATCAACGACGACTTCGTCCCCATCTTCATCGACCTCACGAAGCCGCTTTCAAAAGAAGAAGTGGACCTGGGCAACACGTATGACTACAAGAACGACTGCCTCATGCTCTTCCTCGACTATGACATGAACATCCTGAAGGACCCTTCAGGCAAGAAGATGTGCTTTGTCGACCACATCGAGCCGGACATCTTTATCGGCTATCTCGACACCATGAAGGCACAGATGAAGAAGTAATCAGACATACCCCATAAAGAAGGCCGGATCCGCGTCCGGCCTTCTTTATTTCCGCAGTCAGACTGCTAACCAATTTTCCGTGGTCTTATTGTATAATTTTGAGAATGAAACCCGCATCAAAATATCACCATAAGGAGGTGCTTATTTCAGGAGTTGCTTTAGCTTGCTGTCATGTGAACACATTTCAGCTCGGGTGAACTTACAAAAAGGGGGATGTATGAAAAAAGTCATTTTGTTTTCACTGTGTCTTGTAGTCCTCATCGGCCTCGCCACGGTCTCCGGCTCGTGGGCAGCGGAATATGCCAATTTCACCGATTATCTGCGCGCGGAACATTCAATCTCTCAGGGTGACATAGCTCCGGCCTCGTTTGGGAGTGCCATTGGTTCATTCGCTTCAGGTGTGGCAGGCGCAATAGGCCTGACCTATGACCCTGCGCGCCGCGGAGTATGGATCATCGCGGAAAGCGGCCAGATCGTACTTAAGGCAGCAACATTGCCATATGCCACGATCCGGGCAGTCAGCCTGGTAGGCGTTGCGATCGCCCCTGACGGAAACTCCGACGGCGGCGATGTCCTGCCCAACGGGAACCTGATCCTCGCTGATTATCAGGGAGATGGCGGTACGACTATTAACGATTATCTCTTTGAGGTCGATCCTGACACAAGCACCCTGGTGAACTACTGGCCGGTCGACGGGTCATTCAACACCTCGACCGACGGCACGAACATCGATCTGGTTATCGACGTCAAGATGGGCCCCAACGGGCATGCATATGTCACAACCGCCGGAAACAACAATATTTATGAAATCGAACTGCAGCCCGGACTGCCGGGAACGTGGCGAACGGTCGCGGTCCATACGCCGTCGTCAACAACAAATGTCATATCCCTGCAGCGGGCTAATTGCCCGTATGACGGCTGGTGGCTCGCTGATTATCTTTCAACAACCGTTCATTTCGTCGATAACGAGTTCCGGTCTCTCTTTTCCTTCAACTCTACACACAATGCAAGCACGTTCAATTCAGGCATAACCGTCATGTCAGGGACCGATCCCATGCAAGTGTGGGTAATTGATTACATCACGGGATTTGTCGGCATTTTTGATACCGGCCAGTATTCCATCTCTCCGGGAAAAGGGTGTCTGAACGTTCTCTATTGGTCCGACTTTACCTTAGGCAAAAGCGATTATATGGCGCAGGCCCTCAGCGCGCTCTCTCCGACGCATGCGGTCACTACAGCAGTCAGCAACGCTGACTTCGAACAGAAGATCGTCTCGGGCGGCTGGGACCTCGTCATCGCGGCATTTCAGAACTTTGGCCCTGCTGGTTATTCCCTGACAAACTTCTCGGATTATTTAAGCAATGGCGGGAGCACGATCTATTGCGATTGGACAAAGAACAATACATACGGGGCCATGTTCGATGTTACCTACTCCGGCAATCAAAATCAGTCGAGCATGAACGTGACGAATGCTCTTTTAAAACCGGGCATAACAAATCCTTTTGACCTTGTCAACCCCGGGTGGATTTCTACGTTTAGCATGGGAATGAGCACAACCACACCCGGGCAGGTGGCAGCTACATTCCCAAACGGCGATGCTGCCATTATTATCGGAAGCAGTGGCAAAACCATCGCAAACGGATTCCTGACAGATACAACCGGGCCGGAGGGGGTTCAGTTATTCAAGAATGAGATCCTTGCCCTCACGGTCAAGAAGGTCAGCCTGCTGACCCCGAACGGAGGCGAAAGGCTGCCCTCCGGATCGACCTATAGCATCAGGTGGAATGCCCCTGCAAATGCAGCGAAGTTCAACCTGAAGTATACCCTCAACAATGGGGTCACATGGACAAAGATCGCCAAGGGAATTACGACTAACAGTTATAGCTGGACAGTTCCTACGGTGGCTGCTGACAAGAAGAAAGCGAAAATCAAGATCACCGCTATCGACAAGAATGGCGTTGCGGTAGGGTCCGACGTCTCAGACCTGAACTTTACGGTTCTCAAGCCGTAATTTCTGCAGTATTTACGAAAAAAGGCCGGGGAAATTCCCCGGCCTTTTTTTTATTTTGAAAGGATCGGGATATATGGGAGCCGTGTTGCCCTCTGGGTATTGAATTGACTGCCGGAAGAAGATGACCCGGTTCCTGCAGATGAACGCCTTCCGGTCATTCCACCGGATCATGCATCTGCTTCTTGCTTGCCTATTCTTCGGTCGTATTGATATATTAAAAACTAAAAATAAAGCTGAAAGAAGCCAGAATCAAACGATCAAAAATAGCTATTTCTTTCAAGGGGGTCTTATGCCAGGGGTCTCAAGAACAACAGCCGTATCATTCACACTCTTCCTTCTCTTAGCTGTACTCATGATCCTGCCTATGCAGGCAAATGCAGCCGATAAGCCATGGGCAGGTCCCGCCGTTTCTTTTTCTGAGCAGAATGACGTATCTCCTCCGCTGTATACGATCGAGCCGATACTGCAGCCGAAGACCGGAAAGATCCGGGAGATCCCCTTGGGGAGCATTGTCCCTTTTCTCCCGGAAGGGCGTGCGCCGGAGAGCGACAGACCGGATCCTGTTGTTCAGAGATTCATGGGCGGCATACTCATGCCGGCAGCAGCGCAGAACTTTGAAGGCGTCAACAATGTCAACGGGGTTTACCCGCCTGATACGAATGGAGACGTCGGGCCGAACCACTATGTCCAGACCGTGAACCTGTCCTTTGCCATATGGGACAAGACGGGCACCCTTTTATACGGCCCTGCTGCGACAAATACGCTCTGGTCCGGCTTCGGCGGCGCCTGTGAAACGTCGAACCATGGAGACCCGATCGTTCTCTACGACCACCTGGCAAACCGCTGGCTGATCAGCCAGTTTGCTGTAAGCGGTCCGTACTACGAATGCATCGCCATCTCCCAAACCGGCGACCCTACGGGCTCATGGTATCGTTATGCCTTCCAGGTCAGCACAAATAATATGAACGACTACCCCAAGCTCGGCGTCTGGCCGGACGGCTATTATATGTCGGTCAATCAGTTCCTGAACGGCACGAGCTGGGCAGGGGTCGGTGCTGGAGTATTCGAGCGCGACCAGATGCTTTCCGGTCTCCCTGCACGCATGGTCTATTTCGATGTTGGGGCAGTCAGCCTGGATTACTACAGCATGCTGCCGGCAGACCTTGACGGGGCCGTTCCGCCGGCCGGGGCCCCCAACTATTTTGTCGAGGCGGATGACAACAGCTGGGGCTGGCCTGCAGACAGTCTCAGGATCTGGCAGTTCCATGTCGACTGGGCCACTCCCGCAAATTCCACGTTTGGAGCGAACACTTCCTTTGATCCCAATACCGTTCTTACCACGGCCGCGTTTGACAGCGATATGTGCAGTTACAGCAGGAGCTGTATTCCTCAGCAGGGCACCACTCAGGGTCTCGACGCAGTTTCCCTGCGGCTCATGCACCGTCTGCAGTACCGGAATTTCGGCACGTATCAGGCAATGGTCACAAACCATACGGTCGATGCGGACAATACCGACCATGCCGGGATCAGGTGGTATGAGCTGAGAAAGACAACGGGCGATTGGGCAATCCAACAGCAGGGCACCTATGCCCCTGACGCGCTTCACCGCTGGATGGGAAGCATCGCCATGGACGGGCAGGGGAATATGGCGCTCGGATACAGCGTGTCGAGCAGCACGACCTATCCTTCCATACGCTACGCAGGAAGGCTTGTGAGCGATCCGGCGAATACGCTCCCCCAGGCAGAAGCCACTATCATCACCGGTGCCGGCTCACAGACGGGAACTGCAGGCCGCTGGGGCGACTATAGCATGATGGCGGTAGACCCGAGCGACAACTGCACCTTCTGGTACACACAGGAATACATCCAGACGACCGGCGGCGCACCCTGGAGAACGAGGATCGCGTCCTTCAAATTCCCCTCCTGCACCAGCGGGCCCACGGGAACGCTTCAGGGAACGGTCACTGCCGCAGGAACGGGCAGCCCGATCAACGGCGCCTCCATCACTGCAACAGGAGGCTTCTCCACAACCACGAATGCAAGCGGCTTCTACCAGATAACCAGCATGCCGGTAGGCACCTATGACGTGACCGCATCAAAGACCGGCTACTCACCCTCAACCGTGATCGGATTAGTGATAACGGATGGCTTAACGACCACCCAGGACTTCTCTCTGTCCGCCCTCGCGCCTGCCACCGTGCAGGGCACGATCGTCGACGGATCGGGTCAGGACTGGCCGCTCTATGCAAGGATAGATATAACCGCAGACGGATACGCGAACACGATCTACACTAACCCGGTCACGGGCCAGTACAGCGTAGACCTCCCCGATACCGTTAATTACACCTTTACGGCAAGCGCGACAGGATACAACAACGAAGTCAAAAGCTTCACGCTGAGCGGGAACCGTACGGAGGATTTCTCGCTGACCGTTGATGCAGGCTGCACCGCCATCGGGTATCAGAAAACGGGCTACCTGCAAGACTTCTCTGCCGGAACTCTTCCGTCAGGTTGGAGTATCACGGACGGCATCGGAAACGGTCAGGTGTGGCAGTTCAACGACCCCGGGTCCCGCACGAACCTGACCGGAGGGACTGGCGGTTTCGCCATCGTGGACAGTGATAAGTACGGGTCCAGCGGATCGCAGGATACCGCGCTTGTTTCGCCAGCTATTGATTTTACCGACGTGGCTACGGTTTCTCTTCAATTTGATACGGATTTCTATCGGTATACTGCCGAAATTGCCGACGTTGATGTCAGCAATAACGGCGGATCTACATGGACTAATGTTTGGAAAAAGACCGGTGCAAGCTACCGGGGACCAAAGCATGAGACCATTGATATTTCGGCGATTGCTGGAAATCAAGTGAGCGTTAAGGTACGTTTCCATTACTATAATGCCTCGTGGGCGTGGTGGTGGGAGGTGGACAATGTGTCAATAGGCTATTCATGCACACCCATCAGCGGCGGTCTCGTGACAGGCACGGTGACTGACGCGAACACGGGGCTTCCGGTCAGCGGAGCGACCGTCAGCAGCGACGCGGGCCACTCGACAACGACGAATGCATCCGGCCAGTTCAGCTTCGCAACAACTGCCGGCTCGCGGACGATAACCGCATCGAAATCTAAATATACGGATTCCGGTCAGATCGTCGGCGTTGTGGACAAATCGACCGTAGGACAGGATTTCGCTCTGACCGCCCCGCTTCTTTCATACACTCCGACCAGCGCAAAGGTGCTCATCGACTTGAGCACAGGCGTCTTCACGACAAACCAGAACGTATCTCTTGGCAATGCCGGAACGGCTAACACCTCATATACTCTGCAGGAGGTAAACACCTACCGGCAGCTGCTCGGACCTGTTCAGCAGCCTGCGCTGGTGGTAAAACCGTTCAAGCAGGGATTCCCAACTTCTCAGGGACTCGGTCTGCCGGCGCTGCCCGTTGCGCCTCCCTACGCGGCCGGAAATGTGGTCGCCTCCTGGTCCCCCGGCATGGCAGCGCCATGGGGCATAGCCTATGACAGTGTCAACGGGACCGTCTGGGTCGGCGACGGCTGGGGTGCCGACGATAAGATCTTCGAGTTCTCTGCTTCAGGTTCCGCAACCGGACGGTCATGGTCGTATACATGGCCCACACTCTCAGGAAGCGGACCGGCTGATGCCGCCGTTAACTGGCAGACAGGAAAGATATGGACGATGAACATCAATTCCGGCATCGACAACTGCATCCATGAGATCGATCCCGCGACAGGAGCGACAGGCAATTCTATCTGCCCGAGCGGCAGCACAGGCTTCACAACGTCCCAGAGGGGACTCGCCTATGATCCGACGACAGATACCTGGTTTGCCGGAAGCTGGAACGACTCCATGGTGCACCATTTTGATTCGGACGGTGCGGTCCTCGACGAGGTGAATGTCGGGCTGCCGATAGCCGGATTGGCATACAATCCTGATACGCAGCATCTCTTCGTCATGACAAACGCTGCACCGAATCTCATTTACGTGCTCGATGCGTCAAACAGTTACGCGATCGTAGGATCATTCGCCGCAAGCCAGGGCTTTGGCGATTATGCCGGTGCAGGCCTCGAGATAGACTGCAACGGAAAGCTATGGGCCGTGGACCAGACAACTGATACGGTATATCAGATCGATACCGGCGAGACGACAAGCGTCTGCTCTTCGCCCAATGTTGCCTGGCTGTCCGAAACGCCGGCGAGCGGTCCGTTAAACCAGTCGACAAACCAGACGGTCAGTCTCGGCTTCAATGCAACCGGTCTGGCCACCGGCAGATACACGGCGAATGTCGAGGCGAATTATACGTCGCCCTACGGCAAGGAAAAGCTGCCGGTCACGATGAACGTGATCAATGGTCCGGTCACGCTCTTCAGCCCGAACAACGGTCTGCCTCTCAGATCAGGCACACAGCATCTGATCGAGTGGGGTGCGCGGCCAGAGGCAACGACCTTCAAACTTATGTACAGCACGGACAACGGTTTGACGTGGAAACTGATAACCAAGACCGCAACCGGCGACAGCTATCTCTGGAACGTTCCGGTAACGAAGAAGAAAAAGTGCAGGGTAAAGATCGTGGCCTATAAAACCGTGGGCGGCAGCCTGGTCAAACTCGGGGCGGACAAATCGGACAAACCGTTCGCCATTGAAGCGGTCAAAGTGCTCACGCCGAACGGCGGAGAGATGATTCCCTCCGGAACGTCGTTCCCGATTCAGTGGACGAACAACACTCTGAAGAAAACTCCTGATGCCTTCGCGGTCTATCTCTCGACCGACGGCGGCGTGACATACAAACCGGTAGCCGACGGCGCGGGGAACCCTGGCATATATGCCTGGACACCGTCGGTCACAAAGACCAGGACGCAATGCAGGGTGAAGGTCGACCTGAAAACTGCAGGCGTTGTTGTCGGAACCGACATCAGCAATGCCAATTTTACGATTACGTATCCTTAGATAGCACCATCAAAAAAATACGCTTCAAGGGCCGGGGAATCCCCGGCCTTTTTTTATTTTATTTTCCCGCTCCTGCTCATCGTTATCCACATGATTTTTGATGATCGTGTTTCAGGCAGCTCTTTTGAGGCAGCTCTTCGGAAAATAGTAAAAAGAAACTTGATGTTCTTATTGCTAATGGTATTATAGGAATACCCGGAATAAATAATATTCATAATTCTCAACGGCGCGTATAGGGGGGTGATCGATGCAGAATTTTCCCGGATTTTCTGGTCGTTCTAAACAACACACAAATTCCACAAAGGGGGATACGTAAATGAAGAGACTCATGATGTTGGTTGTCAGTTTCCTTGCAGTTTTTTCTCTCGTCACATTTTCCTCAGGCAGTACCTCTGCTGATGGCGGCCCTATGATGATAACGCCAGGGATGACCGGACCGTCCACACCATATGGAGGACCGGTGCAGCTATCAGCACAACAGCAGAAACTCCTCTCGGGCACAACTCATAACCGGCTATATGGCCCTGCAGCAGCATCCCCAGATGTCATGAAGACGATCAGGGACTTCCGTGCGCAGGAAATGCAGATAACGCCGGCGACGATTGCCGGCACGCTTAAGAAAACGCTCAATGATCGTGCATCCTGGAATGAGGACAGGTGGAACAACTATGTCACCCAGTCAGAGGCAAGCTCCGCAGTTTCCGGCAGCCATGTCGTTGTTGGATGGAATGACTTCGAAACTCTCTGGTATGCCAATTCGATCACCAACTGGGCGGTCTCTCATGACGGGGGCAAGACCTTTGCCGCCAATCTCGGTCTCCCCGTCGACTCGATAGTCACTGAAACCTGGGGCGACCCTGCAGTGGCTGTTGCCCCGGACGGCACGTTCTATATCGCGACCCTCGCCCAAGTCACGCAGGCAGCGGTAAACTATTCCGGTGTCGTACTCTACAGATCGACGGACAATGGAGATACCTTTAATTGGGTCCAGGGCTATTATGCGGTAGACACCGCTGATTTCTATGACAAAGAGCTGATCGCTGTTGACCCGGTCAGCGGTACAGTGTACGTGACCTGGACATGGTTCAATAACGCATCCCCTTTATATACGATATTTTCATGGACAAGGACTGCTGGAGGCAGCAGTAGTACCTCCATTGTCGCCCAGAACGACACCGGTCTCCAGGGGTCGATCCCAGCAGTTGACCGGAGCGGGAATGTCTATGTTGCATATGAATCATGGGACGGAGGTGGAGTACCATCTATCAAGATAAAGAAATCCGCTACTTCCGGGGCTTCCTGGGACACGGAAAGAAATGTTGCAACCCTCTCCGGAACGCTTGGCGAGGCGCTTCATCCTGAGGCATCGGCCTTCTGCGGCCGCAATGCGTTGAAGGGAAACATACGCGTCAACGAATTCCCGAGCCTTGCCATTGACACAAGGGCATCGGGGGCCGGCGCAGGGAATCTGTATGTCGCATTTAACGCATCCAACTCCTTCAGCTCTGGCGGATGCCCATCATGGGGCTGCATTGACGTGTTCCTGACCCGCTCGATCGACGGCGGAACTACGTGGTCTGCGCCTCTGAAGGCAAATGCCCGAAAAGCCGGTGACCTGAGCGACAAGTTCATGCCCTGGGTAGCGGTCAACGGCAAGGGCAAGGTCGGCCTGCTGTATTATGACAAGGCAAAGACCCCGTATGTCGCAGGCGCAAGCAACGACAACTGGTTCATGTCCGCAAATGTGCGCCGTTTCTCTCCGTCCCTGACGCTGATCGACAGCACAAAGCTCGGCAAGGAATTCCCCACGGTCACGAACCACGACTGGACTTCAGCATGCTATATGGGTGACTACAACTCGATAACGAACAACAAGTCGAAGAACGATGATATTTTCTACGCGGCCTGGGGCGACAACCGCTATGGCGACCCGGATATTCAGTTCAGCAAGATCGTACCGGTCCTTCCGTAGCGATCAGATCTGAGGCAAACGAAAAAGGAGGAGCAGCCGCTCCTCCTTTTTTTATGCGCTGAAAATCCTAATAGATCTTTTTCATAATATCATCCCGGTAACACTTCCCCGGTCTTTCCCTGGAGCCGGGGACGCCGGCGAACGGTCCGCGCGGGACCTGGAACCAGCATGAATATCCCTCCGGACAGTCAGTATTTGCCGTGCAGGCCTCCGGCACTGCCGGTTCTCTTTTATCACGGGCAGCATCACTTTCGTTTACGTACTGCGTGCAATTCGTCAGGCTTACCGCAGTCATGATCATGAACACAACGACGAAAAACAGTCGATCGCCTTTCATGCCAACCATATGCGCACCCCCTTTTTATCTCAGCCGCTCATCTTTGCATTCATCACTATCCATCACCTATACTAATTTTACTTCTTTATGAGGGATTATCAATGAACGGAATGATCGATTTCCACACTCATGCGTTTCCTGACGCTCTTGCAGACCGGGCGGTGCAGGTGCTTCTCGAAGAAGGCCGGCGGATGTATGACGTGAACGCATACCTCGACGGCAAGGTCTCTTCGCTGATCGCATCCATGGACCGGAGCGGCATCGAGAAAAGCATCATCTGCTCCATCGCCACGAAGCCCTCCCAGTTCGGGCCGATCTTCAAATGGTCAGAGCAGATCATGTCGGACAGGATCATCCCCTTTCCGTCGCTGCACCCGGACGCAGCGGACGCGGAGGACCAGGTGCGGAAGGTCAGGGACAGGGGCTTCAGGGGCGTGAAGTTTCACCCCTACTATCAGGATTTCAGCATTGACGAAGAGCGGCTTTTCCCTGTTTACCGCCGGCTTGAACAGGAAGGGCTGATCGTGGTCATGCACACGGGCTTTGACCTTGCCTTTGAGAGGGTCCGGAAGGCCGCCCCTGCCAGGATCGTCCATGTCCTCGACAGGTTTCCCGACCTCAAGCTCGTGACCACGCATATGGGATCATGGGAAGACTGGGACGAGGTCGAAAAGCATATGATGGGCAGGAACATCTACATGGAAGTCTCTTTCTCGCTTGACTGCATGGACCGGGAGACGGCCCGCAATATCATCCTGAACCATCCGAAGGAGCACGTCCTTTTCGGATCGGACTCCCCCTGGGCAGATCAGGCCCAGGCGATCAGCCTGCTGAAAAGTCTGGGGTTAGGAGAAGAGCGCGAAAGGCTCATCCTTCGGGACAACGCCCTGAAGCTGCTGTCGTCAGTTTAGTCTGCGTGGAAATACCGCTACTGCATCCCGGCGCTGTGCTTCACAAAAACAAAGGCGTCCTTTTCCGGGAACGCATCAGGGTCATTGCCGTACTTCTTCAGGAACTCTACCCACTCCGCTGATGAGGCGGTGAAGAGGTGCATCTTCTGCTCTTCATGCCAGACAGACGGCAAGGCAACCTTCTTGTTCTTTACCGACTCCTCCATCCATGAGGCATCGAGGGGGATCACCCTGAACATATTATCGCCGACGACAACTTTGGAGACAGCGTGCATGGGACTTACGTGGAGTGTCCACCACAGGCTCACATCTTCCTGCGGATCTGCAGCTATGGTATCGAGAAACACCATGTCATTGACCCTGAAGAATCGCGCAGAGAGCGTGGCTGACGCGCCCTTGATACCGGGGATGATGATAGAATCTTTTGAAAATGTCCAGGGTTTGTCTGTCCCTTCCTTGAACACGCTCTCCCTGAGCATCCATTGTCCGTAAAGAGCAGGCATGTCAGTAATAAGGTCCCCGGTGCAGAACGGGTTGATGGAATGGACTACGCATCCGGCAAGCATGGAAACTATGAGCAGAGGCAAGAAGACCGACACGAAACGTATCTTTACCGAGCGCTTCTTCATTCTGACACCCCCATTATTCGTGCGTATGTGGAGTGAAACCGCCCCTATTGTACCACATGGGAGCAGAGCCTGATCCGGGCATGGTAATGATTGAAAATAACAGACCGGTATGATAATCTAAAGCTCTTTGTTTTGAGATAACCTCATGAAAAATAAGCATAACATCGGAGACAAAGTTCTTTTTTCGGGAAACGAGGCGATCGCCCTCGGCGCCTTCGAGGCAGGGGTGACCGTGGCGTCTGCATATCCCGGGACGCCGTCCACGGAGATCCTTGAGAACCTCTGCACCTATGAGGGCGTTTATGCCGAGTGGGCGCCGAACGAAAAAGTGGCACTCGAAGTGGCACTGGGGGCCTCCTTCGCCGGCGCACGGGCTTTGGCAACCATGAAGCATGTCGGTCTCAACGTTGCCGCTGACCCGCTCTTTACCGCCGCGTATACCGGGATCAAGGGCGGACTCGTCATAGTGACCGCTGACGACCCGGAGATGCACAGCTCGCAGAACGAGCAGGACAACAGGAACTATGCATACGCTGCGAAGGTCCCGATGCTTGAGCCCTCGGACGCGTCAGAGGCAAAGGAATTCCTCAAGACCGCATACCGGGTCAGCGAAGAGTTCGATACCCCGGTCCTGCTCAGGACCACGACAAGAGTGGCTCACGTGAAGGGGATCATTACCGCAGGCGCGGCTGAGTGCTCGTCCGCGAAGCTCGGCATCGAGAAGATGCCGGAAAAGTTCGTGATGCTCCCCGGCCATGCGCGCAAGCGCAGGGTCGAACTCGAAAAGCGTTTGGCACGTCTCCGGGATTTCGCAGAGATCTTCCCGGAAAACCGGATCGAATGGGGAGATAAGCAAAAAGGCTTTATCACCTCAGGGGTGTCCTACCTGTACGTGAAGGAAGCTTTTCCCGAGGCTTCGGTACTCAAGCTCGGCATGGCCTATCCCTTCCCTGACAGGATGATCAGGGACTTTGCGTCGCAGGTAGAGGAACTGTTCATCGTGGAGGAACTCGACCCGTTCATCGAAAACCATGTCAGGGCGCTCGGGATCGCCTGCAAAGGCAAGGAACTGATCCCTGCCATGGGCGAACTGAACTCCCATCTCGTCAGAAATGCCGTCACCGGCGCGGCAGCAACAGACCTCTTCGCGCCGGTACCGATACCCATGAGGCCCCCGAACCTCTGCGCGGGCTGCCCGCACAGGGGCATATTCCACGCGATATCGAAGCTCAAGGTCTTTGTGGCAGGAGATATCGGCTGCTACACGCTTGCAGCCCTCAAACCCCTTTCGTCCATGGACTCCTGCATCTGCATGGGCGCGAGCATCGGCACGGCCTTCGGCATGGAAAAGGCGCTCGGGAAGGATGCCCTCGGGAAGATCGTTGCCGTGATCGGCGATTCTACCTTCATGCACTCAGGCATCACCGGCCTGATCGATGTCGTGTACAACCGCGGCTTCTCCACGGTCATCATCCTCGACAACCGGACAACCGGCATGACCGGTCACCAGCCGAACCCGTCAACCGGCGTGACGCTCAGCGGGGATACGAGCACCGCCATCGACATTGAAGCCCTCTGCAGGGCCATAGGCGTGAAACATGTGATTACCGTAGACCCGCACCGGCATCTGGATGCCGAAAAGGTCCTCAGACAGGAGATCGACCGGCCTGAGCCTTCGGTCATCATCACCAAGGCGCCCTGCGCGCTGCTGCCTGAGATAAAAAAGAAGAAGGACAAGAAACTGTATACGGTACGGGCAAAGAACTGCACCGGATGCAGGTCATGTCTGAGGATCGGCTGCCCCGCCATCGAATGGGTCCCGCTCACACCGGAGGAAGCGAAGCAGCTCGGTTATAAAGAGACGCAGAAAGGCCATTCGTATATCAATCCTGTCATGTGCATCGGCTGCGGACAGTGCGCGCCGCTCTGCAAGTTCAAGGCTATCGCTGTCGTGGGAGAGGACAATGACTAGGACTACGAACCTTTTCCTCTGCGGTGTCGGGGGACAGGGGATACTCCTTGCGAGCGAGGTGATCTCATCCGCCTGCATGAGGTCGGGATTTGACATTAAACAGAGCGAAGTGCACGGCATGGCCCAGCGGGGCGGTTCCGTGGTCGCACATCTCAGGTTCGGTGAAAAGGTCTTTTCTCCGCTGATCGAGCCGGGGGACGCTGACATCGTCGTCTCCTTCGAGCTCCTTGAAGCGCTGCGGTATCTGCCCTATATGAACGGGAAGACCAGGGTCATCGTCAACACGCAGAAGATCCTTCCCGCGCCGGTTGCTACCGGTGCTGACGTCTATCCTGCGGACGTGCTCGCTCAGCTGGCGCAGAGGAGGATAACCGTATTCCCCATGGACGCTTTTGAGATCGCAAAAGCCGCGGGCGAGACCCGGGCAGTGAACATGGTGCTGGTCGGCGCCCTTTCGGCGCTGCTGCCCCTGGATGAGGCTGTCTTTCTCGCGGTGATCAGTGAACGCATCCCGGAAAAGATCAGGAAGGTGAATGTCGAGGCGTTTCTGAAAGGGAAGGAAGCCATAAAAGAAATGATAAGTGTTTAATTGCCATGGTGATGATATTTGGTAATGGCATAGCAAGAAAAATCTCCCCTAACCCCTCTTTGCCAAAGAGGGGCATAATTCCTCCCTTTGTCAAAGGGAGGGTAGGAGGGATTTTTCAATGGAAGCCATTATGAATACTCAACCAGGCTCAGAGGCAAAGGAGCATCTATGATCTGGAACGAAGAGTTCGAAACACTGCCGCGCGAAGCACTGGAGGCATTGCAGCTGAAACGGCTGAGGACCCTCATGGAGCGGGTCTACACCGCGGTGCCCTATTATCGCAAGAAGATGGAGGAGGCTGCGGTAGCGCCGGCAGATATCAAAAGCCTCGCTGACCTCAGGAAACTGCCGTTCACCACAAAAGAGGACCTGAGGCTGAACTATCCGTTCGGTCTCTTCGCCGTTCCTTTTGAAAAGGTCGTAAGGATCCATGCTTCGTCCGGCACAACAGGAAAGCCCACGGTCGTCGGATACACGAAGAACGACATCGATGCATGGGCGGAGCTTATGGCACGGACGCTGTCCGCCGGAGGCGCACACAAGGGCGATGTGGTCCACAACGCCTACGGCTACGGCCTCTTCACCGGCGGTCTCGGCGCCCACTACGGGGCCGAAAGGCTCGGCGCGGCGGTCATCCCCATATCAGGCGGCAATTCCAAACGCCAGATCATGATCATGCAGGACTTCGGCTCGACCGTCCTCATGTGCACGCCTTCCTACGCGCTGAATCTCGCTGACGTGATGAAGGAGATGCAGGTGGACCCGAAGACCCTGAAGCTCCGCGTCGGCCTTTTCGGTGCGGAACCATGGTCAGAGAACATGCGTCAGGAGATCGAGGCGCGCCTGAACATCAAGGCGATCGACATATTCGGCCTGAGCGAGGTGATGGGCCCGGGCGTCGCTTCGGAATGCATCGAGGAAAAGCATGGCCTCCACGTGTTCGAGGACTACTTCATCCCCGAGATCATCAACCCGGAGACCGGCGAGCCGGTCCCTCACGGAGAGCTGGGGGAACTGGTATTTACGACGCTGACCAAAGAGGCGTTCCCGGTGATCCGCTACCGGACCAAGGACCTCTCGCGGCTCATCGTTGAGCCCTGCTCCTGCGGCAGGACCTTCTATCGTATGCAGCGGATAACCGGCAGGACCGATGACATGCTGATCATCAGGGGCGTCAATGTCTTCCCGTCTCAGATCGAGCACGTGCTCATGAGCATCGAGGGTGTTGAGCCGCATTACCAGATCATCGTCGACCGGCAGGCATCACTCGATGTCATGGAAGTGCAGGTGGAGGTGAGCGAGCACATATTCTCCGATGAGATCAAGGTGCTCGAGAAACTGGGCAAGAAGATCGAGCGGGAGATCAAGGACCTGTTAGGCGTATCCTGCAAGGTGAAGCTCGTGGAGCCGAAGACCATCCAGCGGTCCGAAGGCAAGGCAAAACGGGTCATAGACAACAGGAAGCTGTAAACAGAGTCACAGGCAGAGGTAGAGGTAAAGGTAGAGAGCTGAGGCGTCAATTACAGCAGGGATTTTTTCTTTGCCTGTACCTTTACCTGACTGTTTAAATTGCTTGCGAAGCAGGAGGTTTTTATGAAAGTAGAGCAGATATCCATATTTCTTGAGAACAAGTCGGGACGACTCGCAGAGGTCGCTGCCGTATTGGCAAAGGCGGGGATCAACATCCGCGCACTGTCCCTTGCGGACACGACGGACTTCGGCATCCTGCGGCTGATCGTCAATGACACGGAAAAGGCAAAACAGGTCCTGAAGGACAACGGTTTCACGGTCGGCAAGACCGAGGTGATCGGCGTCGAAGTGGCCGACAAGCCGGGCGGACTGGCGGAGATACTGAACGTGATGAAGGAAAACGCGATCAATGTCGAATACATGTACGCCTTTGTCCAGAAGTCCGCGGGCAACGCCATCATCATCTTCCGTTTCGACGAACTGGAAAAGGCGATCGATGCCCTGCAGAAAGCAGGCATCAGGATCATGAAGGGCGAAGAGATCTATTCGATCTGAATATCAAACCACAGGAGGAAAACGAATGAAAGCTTTCAAGATGTTGGCAGTACTGATGTTGACGTTTATGATCATGGCAGCGCCCGCGCTTGCAAAGGACACGATCAAGATCGGGGCCATCCTGGCAGTCACCGGACCCGCCGCATTCCTCGGGGCTCCCGAGGCAAAGACACTCGAGATGATGGTGGATGAGATCAACAAGAAGGGCGGCATCAGGGGCAGCAAGGTAGAGCTCATCATCAAGGACTCGGGCGCGAGCCCGGAGAAGGCCCTTTCGTTCGCAAAGCAGCTGATCGAGGAAGACAAGGTGCTTGCCATTATCGGACCGTCAACCAGCGGCGAGACCATGAAGATCAAGAGCGTTGCCGAAGAGGGCAAGACGATCCTGATTTCCTGTGCTGCGGCCGAGGTGATCGTGAACCCGGTGGCAAAATATGTGTTCAAGACGCCCCAGATGGACAGGGACGCGGTCATCAAGATATTCCAGCAGATGAAGTATATGAAGCTGTCCAAGGCCGGCGTGCTTTCGAGCAACACCGGATTCGGCAAGGCCGGCAAGGAGCAGATCGAGAAACTTGCTCCCGAGTATGGCATACAGATCACGGCAAACGAGGTCTATGACAAGGCCGCAACCGATCTCACTGCAGAAGTGACCAAGGTTAAGGCTTCAGGCGCGGAGGCGATCATCAACTGGTCGATCGAGCCTGCGCAGGCGATCGTTATCAAGAACGCACGCCAGCTCGGATTCAAAGGTCCGATCTTCCAGAGCCACGGCTTCGGCAACATCAAGTATGTAGAGGCTGCCGGCGAGGCTGCCGAAGGTGTCATCTTCCCTGCAGGCCGTCTGCTCGTAGTTGATATACTTCCGAAGAACCACCCCCAGAAGGCAGTCCTGATGAAGTATAAGAAGGACTATGAGTCAAAGTACAAGGAAGACGCCAGCACGTTCGGAGGCCATGCATACGATGCGATGATCATCCTGACCAGGGCGATCGAAAAGGCAGGGAGCACTGACAAGGAAGCTGTGCGCAATGCTATTGAGAACCTCAAGGGTGTTGTCGGGACAGGAGGAGTTTTCACTTTTTCTCCGCAGGATCACAATGGTATTGATATCAATGCCTTTTCCTTTGAGATGATTACGGTCAAGAAGGGCAAATTCGAGATTCTTGAATCTTCAGCAAAGAAAGGAAACTCGAAGAAGAAATAAGGCTCGCGGCCGGGGCGGATTGACGCCCCGGCTTACTTTACCTCATGAATATCGAACTCCTCTCCCAATATCTTGTTGCAGGCATCACTTATGGGACGATCTACGCGATCGTCGCCATCGGGTTCAATATTATCTACAACGCGACAGGCATCATCAATTTTGCACAGGGTGAGTTCGTCATGCTCGGCGGCATGATCGCCGTCTCACTGCATGCATTCATGCCCCTGCCTGCGGCAATCCTTGCGGCAGTGCTCGCGACAATGATCATCGGCGCACTCATCGAGATCATCTTCATACGGTGGCTCATCAGCCCGTCCGTGCTCCGCATGATCATCATCACGATCGGCATTTCCATTTTCATCCGTGAGGCAGCTCTCCATGTCTGGGGAGAATCCGTCCGCGCCCTCCCCTATTTCACCGGCACAGAGGTCACGGTATTTTCCGTCGGTGATGTGCACATCTCACCCCAGGTTCTCTGGGTGACCGGCATCTCCGCCGTAATGGTGATGCTTTTGACCTTTTTTTTCAACTACACCCTGCTGGGCAGGCAGATGCGCGCCTGTTCAGCAAACCGCGACGCTGCCCGGCTCTGCGGCATCAGCGCAAAGAACATGGTGACGCTCTCCTTCGTGCTGAGCGCGGGGATCGGCGCGTTTGCCGGCTGCGTCGTATCGCCGATCACCTATGTGCAGTATGACAGCGGCACAGGACTTGCCATAAAAGGTTTCACGGTAGCCATCCTGGGAGGTCTCGGCAACAGCACCGCCGCCATCGCGGCCGGGATGGTCCTCGGCATTCTCGAGTCCTTCAGCGTCTGGGTCATGCCGGCGGCGTTCAAGGATGTCGTATCGATCTCCATCCTCCTGCTGATCCTCTTCGTAAGGCCGAGCGGTATCTTCGGAAGCGTTGAGGCGTCCCGGCTGAAAGAGTTCTGACATGCGATCACGATATGCTCCGATACTTTTTTTCAGCGCGATAGTGATAGCGGTGCAGATACTGACCTTCGCGACCGGCCGGCAGCAGTACCTCACGCAGCTCACGATGACCGGGTACTATTCGCTCGTCATAGTCGGCCTCTGCATGCTTATGGGATATGCGGGCCAGATCTCCCTGGGCCACGCAGGCTTCTTCGCCATAGGAGGATATGTTTCGGCATTTCTGACAACCTATGATCTCACGCAGCTCAAAGGAAATCTTCTGATCGGGTTTTTCTCCCGCACCGGACTGATCGTGACGGTCCAGGACCTGTACGGCGGAGATGCGCTGGTCTTTCATCCCTGGATGGCGTGCATTGCGGCGGTACTAATGACGGTGCTGATCGCTTACGTCATCGGCGGACCGGTACTGAAGCTCAAGGGTCACTATCTTGCCATGGCAACACTCGGGTTCGGCACGATCGTCTACAAGATCGTCCTCGGCACATCGTTCTTCGGAGCGGCTGACGGCCTTTCGGACATCCCCGGGTTCAAACTGCTGCCAGGCCTTGAAGTGAGCGGAAAGACCGCGGTGCGCATCCAGAACTATTACATCTCCTGGGGCATGGTCGCACTCGGCATGCTCCTTCTGACAAATCTCATCCATTCACGCGCCGGAAAAGCGCTCAGGGCCATTCACAGCGCGGAAGATGCCGCCAATGCCATGGGGGTGAATACCGCCAGGTATAAACTGAACATCTTTGTTCTGAGCGCCGTCTTCGCTGCAGTGAGCGGAGTATTCCTCACCCATTATAACGGCGGCATAGGACCTTCAGAGGCTTCGATCATGAAGTCTGTCCGCTACGTCGCGATCGTCGCGATCGGCGGCATGGCAAACCTGTGGGGAGCGCTCTCTATGGGCATTGTCCTGAACTTCCTTTCGCTCCGCGGCTATTTCGGCTCGTACGACGACGCGGTGTTCGGCGTGATACTCATCATGATCATGCTCTTCGCGCCTGAAGGGCTCCTCCGCAGGGAAGTCTTCCAGGGCGCAAAGAAATGGATCTCGGGACGCGGGAAGGCAGAGGGCCAAAAAACGTGACCATCCTTGAGGTCAAAAACCTGAACAAGCGTTTCGGCGGCCTTCAGGCCGTCGGAGATGTAAGTTTCTCCGTGAAGCAGGGCTCGATCAAAGCGCTTATCGGCCCGAACGGGGCAGGAAAAACCACCCTGTTCAACCTTCTTTCAGGCGTACTGCCTCCTGATTCGGGAACCATCATTTTCAATAGCACTGAAGTACAGGGCATGAGACCGTACCAGGTCGCGACAAAAGGGATGTCGCGCACCTTTCAGCATATCCGGCTCTTTACGCACATGACCGCACTGGAAAATATCATGATCGGCAGGCATATGCACAGCAGGGCGGGCTTCGTCGCCGGGATGCTGAGCCTTCCCTGGACCAGAAAAGAGGAAAGGTCGGTCAGGGAGTGCTCCCTTGATATCATGGCATTTCTCGGCATAGCCGATTTCGCTGATACCGAGGCCACCAGCCTTGCCTATGGTCAGCAGCGTGCCCTTGAACTCGGCAGGGCGCTCGCATGCGAGCCGAAGCTGCTGCTCCTTGACGAGCCTGCTGCCGGCCTGAACATGCGCGAGACGGCAGAGATGGCAAAGCTGATATCAAGGATCAGGGACACCGGCATCACCGTGCTCCTGGTCGAGCACGATATGTCCCTGGTCATGAATATTTCGGACGAGATCGCGGTCCTGAGTTACGGTCAGAAGATCGCCGATGACAAACCGCTCGCGATCCAGAAGAATCCCGAGGTGGTCAAGGTATATCTGGGAGAAGAAGAATGAGAAAAGATAGGGTTCGAAGGTTCGAGGGCTTGAGGGATAAGAAAAATGGGTATACGGGGTCAAGGGTCCAAGGGTTACATT
>VEOY01000158.1 GCA_012026685.1 Nitrospirota bacterium | reverse complement strand
GCCCAGATCTTTCAGCGAATCCTGTATATGCTCTCTCACGAAGGCATTTTAAATAGCAAAGAGTTGCTTAATATTGCCGACCCGTATAAGGCAGAGGATGTCTTCAGCGTAGCTGACAGAAAGACTGATTTTCCATTGTAGGCAGAGTCAAGATCGTCCAAGCATCATGAAATATATTGCACTTTTTAAGGTTTAAGGCATGCTAATTATTGCACCGGCATCTGACGTGTTTGCTATCTCGTTATACTCTTGAATTCTAAATTTAGATTTATTAAGTCATGTTTTATATCCTTAATTAATGCTACTATCTTATCACGTTAACATGCTAATAATAAAAGATAAAAAACTATGTGTTACCGTCATGATACTTAAATGTTACTTAAAGTGACGAATAATTTGATTTGAAGTGTTTGTAATACGCTGATTTAAAACGAAATAATTAATAATGTTTAATAGTGTAACATGAGGTAACATCGTTGGTCGGAACAGTCTATTCTTGCAATAGGTGAGTTCGGTAAATATCTTTTAAATTCAATGATATATCTCTTGTCTTGTCATTGGGCATAGTACTTGCTGTAAAGCAGGCACATGCTTATTGACGAAGTCATAGAGTTTCTTGGATCAGTCCCTCCTTTTCAGTTTCTTGACGGGGATGCTCTAAAAAGCATCGCCCAAAATATTTCCATGGACTTTTATCCCAAGGGACTTGTCATATTGAAGCAGAATGACCCTGCCAGCGAGCACCTGAGGATCATAAAGAAGGGCGGAGTGAAAGTCTTCATGGAGTCGGAATCCGGGGAAGAGATCGTGATCGATTACCGGGGGGAGGGTGACACCTTCGGTTTTCTCTCTCTCATCGGCAAAGACAAGGTCAGGGCCAGCATCATGGCCGTTGACGACACGATATGCTACCTTCTTGACAAAGAGCATGCCGTAAAGCTCATGAATACGTATCCGGTCTTCACCGAGTATTTCCTTAAATCACATCTCACAAAATATATAGACCGGACATACAGTGAGATGCATAACAAGAGCATGTTTTTTGGGGGGAGCGACCGCATCCTGTTTACTTCCCGGGTGGCTGACATTGCCATTAAGGACATAGTTGCCGTCCACGAGGACGCTACCATACAGGAAGCTGCGCATGTCATGGCCTACCACAAGGTAAGCTCCCTTGTGATCTATGACAGCAACAATTTTCCCGTGGGCATCGTGACGGACCGGGACCTCAGGGAAAAGGTTGTCGCTAAAGGCAGGAACGTGTCTGACCCGGTTAAGAACATCATGAGCCTTCCCCTGATCCGGGTGGACGCAAACGATTACTGCTTTGAGGCTGTCCTCAAAATGATCAAGCACAACATTCACCATGTGCTTGTTGTGAGGGACGGCATTCTCAGAGGTGTCATCACAAACCACGATCTTATGCTTCTTCAGGGTACGTCGCCGCTTTCGTTCGCAAAGGACATCGAGAACCAGCATTCGCTAGACGGCCTTGCGCCGCTGTCGGACAAACTGAACAGGATCATCGGACTGCTGCTGAAAGAAGGCGCCAAGGCGAGCAATATCACCAAGATCATAAGCGAGTTGAATGACCGGCTGGTGAAAAAGGTCCTGGAAATAGCGGAAAAGAAATACGGCGCGCCGCCGGTTCCGTACTGCTGGATCGCCTATGGCAGTGAAGGTCGCAAGGAGCAGACCTTCAAGACAGACCAGGACAACGCAATAATTTATGCAGATCCTGCGACGCCCGAACAGGCCGAGGCCGCCAAAAGGTATTTTGCCGAATTTTCCGTCTTTGTCCGCGATGGACTGGTCAAATGCGGCTTCCCGCCGTGTGAAGCGAATTTCATGGCATCGAACCCCCAGTGGTGCCAGCCCCTCAGCGTATGGAAGAAATATTTTCTTAACTGGATCACGATGCCGAATCCTGAAGCCCTGCTCAAGTCTCTCATCCTGTTCGACTTCAGGGGGCTGTACGGAACCCTCGGCCTTGCGGCTGAATTGCGGGAGTACCTTATCCGCAATCTTAAGGACCAGAACCTCTTCCTGGCCATGATGGCGTCGGTTATCATGAAGAACAGGCCTCCTCTGGGCTTCTTCAAGTCCTTTGTTGTTGAAAAGGACGGTGACCACAAGGATGAGCTCAACCTGAAGATCCGCGGTATCGGGCCGCTTGTCGACATCATCCGTTTTTTTGCGCTTGAATCCGGTGTTCATGAGACGTCCAGTCTTGAAAGGCTTCAGGCCATGAAAGAGACACACCCGATCGTCATTGAACTTGGCGAAGAGATTGAGCAGGCATTTGAGTTCATAACGCTGCTGCGGATCCATCACCAGCTCGACCAGATGGAAAAGAAGGAGCCGCTCGATAATTTTATCAATCCTTCTATGCTCTCGAATCTCGAGAAAAAATCGCTGAAAGAGTCGTTTCAGCTCATTCTGAAGATACAGGATGCCATAACGGAACTCTACAAGGCAGGGATGGTGGCAGGCTGATGCTCGCATTGTTCAGAAAACCGTCAGAGGACGTCTCATCCGGATCCAGGATCGATCTGTCGCTGCCGATCGAGAGCGCACCCTATGTCGTCATGGATACCGAGCTTACCGGTCTCCAGTACCGGGCTGATTCGATCGTATCCATCGGGGCGATGAAAATGACCGGCAGCAGGATCGAGCTGAACAGGACATTTTATGAAGTGGTAAGACCGAGGACCGAACTTACGTCAAAGAGCATTGTCGTTCATGAGATCACTCCGTCGGAAGCCGCGATGCGGCCTGGCATAGAGACCATTTTAGAGGGTTTTCTGCGGTTCTGCGAGGGAGCGGTCATCGTGGGGCATTTTATTTCGCTCGATCTGAAATTTTTATCGAAAGAGATAAAGAAAGCAGGCTTCGGTCAGCTGAAAAACCCCGCGGTGGATACCTGCATGGTGCATGACTGGCTCCTTGGTCAGGGGAACGGATTCAGCAGCAACTACCTGGGCAGGATGGAGAGCAAAGATCTCTTCTCCCTTGCCAGGAAATTTGAGGTGCCGGTGCAGGGAGCGCACAACGCTCTCATTGACGCCTATATCACGGCCCAGATATTCCAGCGTTTTATTGTGATGCTTAAAAAGTACGGAGTACGGACGCTCAGAGACCTTCTGAGGATCGGAAAACCATAGCGTTTATTGAAGGAGGTGATGCGTAGGGGAGGGATTCAGCCGACGCTTAGGGGTAGGTAAGAAAAAAATAAAAAGAGGAGGAAAAAGTGGCACAAGAATTAAAAAGCTTAGACAAAGAAAAACTCAAACAATACTGGAGCTACAACATTAAGCTCACGACCTTCACGATGATTGTATGGTTCCAGGTCACCTACGTGGCCATCATCTTCACGCCGCAGCTGAACAACATTGTCATCTTCGGCTTCCCGTTTGGGTATTATATGGGCGCGCAGGGGTCGCTGATCATATTCGTTATCCTCATCTTCAACTATGCGTTCAAGATGAACAAGGCGGACAAAGACTACGGCGTGGAAGAGGAGGAGGAATAAGATGGTCGGAGGAAAATCATTTCTTGACAACTTGGGTAAGATATACGCGATATACACGGGAGGGTTTATCCTTTTCGTCATCGGCTTGGCCATAGCAGAGCAGATGGGCATG
>VEOY01000211.1 GCA_012026685.1 Nitrospirota bacterium | reverse complement strand
GCCACGGGGAGAGCCAGCCTGAGATCAGCAATGCCCTATTTCAGCAGGCCGGGACCTGCGGCAAGAGCACCTGCAAGAGCGTCGAGAAGCCCCGCCCCTCTGACAAAATCGATATGGCAGGGAAAGAACCCTCCTATGATCGGCACGAACAGGACACCGCCGCCGACACCGCCAAGCACTGCGACAATGCCAAGCACGAAGGTTACGACAAAAAGAATGAGCGGCCATGCCCACCAGGGCATCGAAGACTGGGCTGCCACCGGAGCTGCGGCAGCAGCCGGCTCGGTTGTTGCTCCCGCCATGCTTGTAATAACAAATAAGCTTGTTATTACAAGCAGTAAGAGCATTACTTTAAAGTGTTGCTTTACCATAACATCCTCCTTTTCATGCTTTTTATCTGATCCTCTCAAACTCTGTCTGGAATTTATATCTGTCGCTGCGGCCGATAAACCGTGTATATCCGACCGGTATATTGTCTGAGCTCAGTAAGAGGCGGTGGACTGCGAGGGCAGGGACCCCGGCCTCTACATCAAGGTGATGGGCCGACTCTTCATCGACATTCAGGATCTCGACGGTCTGGATCATCTTGAATATCTTAAGGCGGGCCGATTCCTGGAGCAGCGAGAACAGCGATGTATGGACGATGTCCACGTTCTCTATATCAGGAAGCATGTGGTAAGGAATATACGATTCGTCAAGGTAGGCCGGCTTGCCGTTTACCATCCTTCTGCAAAGATAGCGATAGATCATCTCTGTGGTCCTGAGGTACGCCTTGATCTCTTCGGGGGGGTCGACAATACCTTTTGTGAGCAGTTCTTTCTCGGACTTTACTTCCTCGCCGAACATTTCTTCGGTAAAGCGCGTTCTCATGGCAAGACCTACAACGGGCAGCATGCTGGTCACGAAGGTGCCTTTTCCCTGCAATTTCATCAGGTAACCATCGGATACGAGATTATTGATAGCCTGTCTGACCGTTATTTTGCTGACACTGAACTGTTCACATAGGGTGCTTTCTGACGGGATCTTCTGGTTAAGGCCCCATCTGCCGCTCTTGATCTCTTCAATAAAAATGCGGGTCAGTTGAATGTACAGCTTTTCCTGGTTAAAGCGGTCAACTGTTTTAATATGCAATGGCGACGTTTCATCATGCAACATAACGACATAATATTATAATGTTATGATGATGTCAAGAAATTTATTTAACTTATTGTTTTTAATTAATAACCATACCTGTGTCTGTGAAAGGCGTATGAGGATATGCAGCCGGACGATGCCTAAAGCATAAAGATCTTTGCAGGGAAGACACAGATATTTATATATGAAAAACAAAGATGTTGGAGTAAAATACAGCGGTGAAGAAAATCGGTATAACATATTTGAATATAAGGAAAATATGACATCATTTGATATCTTTCTGCCGCGGAACTCTCGCCCTCGGTCAGGCGCAATTATGGGTCGGCTATCCTGTGCGCGATATCGTCTTATGATCAAGGCGTCATCCGGGATATGAGTCCTGACGTGCTGGAAAAGGTCGCTTTCTGGATGGAGCAAGGGCTCAGGGGACGGGCGCTGTCTCAGCAGTATACGGCGCATATGGATGCTCTGATCGGTAATGTATTCAGAGAGGCCGGGGACCCGGAAAATCTTCTGCTGCTGGCAACGGGAGGATACGGGCGAAAAGAACTTGCGCCGTTTTCTGATATCGACATCATGTTCTATGCACCCAACAGGGATGACGCGGCGGCAGCTGAGAAGATCCTCTATCGTCTCTGGGACGAAAAGATCGATATCAGCCACGCGTTCAGGACGACGAAGGAATGCCTCGACGAGGTGCATAAAGATGTCCGTACCAGAACGACATTGCTTGAGTCCCGCTATCTTGCCGGAAGCCGACGGCTATACGAACAGTTCAGGCAGGATGTCTATCCCGCGGTTGCGTTCAGAAAACAGAAGCAGTTCATAGCGGAAAAGCTTATGGAGATGGAGAAGCGGCATCTCGGCGAGGGTGACTCAATCTACCTGCTTGAACCGCACATCAAGGAAGGGGACGGCGGGCTCAGGGACATTCATACGATCCTCTGGCTCTCGAAGATCGCCTATAAGATCGAGGATGTCGAGGGACTGCGCTTTCTGATATCTCCCCATGACCATCGGCGCCTTCTCGGAGCGTATGATTTTATGATACAGGCCAGGTTCTGCCTTCACCTTGAATGCAAGAGAAGGAATGACATCCTGTCTTTCGAACATCAGAAGGCGGTCGCCGCATGTCTCGGGTTCAGGGATACCCGCAAGTTCAGCGGTGCGGAACGTATGATGCGCTATTACTACCTGAAGGGCCGCATCATCCGGGACGTGTCGCGTTCTGTTGTCGTCCTTTGCAGCAGAGAATATACCACGGTATTCAGGGACTTCACCCGGAAGCGGCTCTCCCCGGATTTTCTGCTGTCAGGAGGAAAGATCATCGCCGTGAGGGATGATCTTTTTGAGGACAGACCGGAGAAGATCATGGAGGCATTTTACTTCCATGCCAAGACAGGGAAGTCGTTCAGTCATGCGCTTCGGGAGCGCATCAGGGAGAGCCTCCTTCGCATAAACAGGCGTACGCGCAACAATGCAGAGGCCGCCCAACATTTCCTGGAGATCATGAAGGGACGCCGTGTCTTCGAAACGCTCAGAGAAATGCATGAGACAGGTGTGCTCGGAAGATTCATCCCCGAGTTCGGAGCGCTCAGGTCCCTGGTGGTGCACGAGCCGTACCACCTGTACACCGTGGATGAGCATTCCCTGATCGCGATCCGCAACCTTGAGCGTCTGAGGACGACCACGGTGAGGGGTCTTGCCCACCTCAAGGACATCATGCAGGGCGTGGAGCATCCTGATGTGCTGTTCCTCGCCATCCTGTTCCATGACATCGGCAAGGCCGCAGGCCGCCATCATGAAGAAGAAGGATACAAGCGGCTCAAGTCGCTCATGGAGCGCTTCAACTTTGAACCGCAGAAGAGAAGAAGGATCGAGATCCTGGTCCGCAACCATATACTCATGTCGCGGGTGTCGATGACGCGGGAGGTTTCCGACCCAGATGTAGTCGCCGCATTTGCCGAGACCGTGGGCAGCAGTGAGAACCTGAAGGCGATCTATCTCATCACCTATGCTGATATGTCCGCGGTGAATCCTCATTTCTGGACGGCATGGAAAGCGTTGCTCCTGAGAGACCTGTATGAAAATACGGCGAACTTTCTGTCCGGGTACCGGCAGATCCGGTTGAAACAGCCGGGGAGCATCGTTTCGACCTTTCCCCGTCAGGAGCAGCCCGCGGTCGCGGCATATGTCGAGGAGATGACCGACAGGTATCTCATCGCGACACCTGAGGCGGTCCTGAAGGAAGATTATCTGCTGTTCACGAAAGGCCGGGAGAAGGGTTTCTCGATGCGCATAGACTGCAAGGCCGACGGCGTAGCGGACATCGTTGTGTGCAGCACGGATGCACCCGGGCTGTTCTCCCGGATCGTCGGGTATCTTTCCATGAAGCGGTTAAATATCGTCCACGGAAGAATTTTTACTGGAAAGACAGGAATTGTAATTGATAAAATTTCAGTCTCGAACTGGAATGAGTTCTGGTGGGACGGATGCGAGCAGGACCTAGCCCGGGGACTCGAGGACGCAGTCCTGGGCAGAAGGGATTTTGAACCGGTCCGCCAAAAGAGCGCCGCTCATGATCTGTATGATGTTTTCATAGACATTGACAATGAGTCCATGGTCTCTCTTTCGGTCATCGAGATATTTTCGCAGGACAGGATAGGCCTGCTGTACGACATCTCACGGGTACTTTATGAATCCGGCGTGAGCATCATCTCCGCACGGATCAATACGGAGGCAGGACTTGCACAGGATGTTTTTCTGGTGCAGGAAAACGGCGGAAAGGTCACTGCGTTCACGATTCATGAACTGCTGAAAGGCTTATGGAAAACACTCAAAGACTGAAAAAGCGTTCTGCCGTTATTGCTGCGGCCATCATCCTGATTATTCTGGCCATGGTGCTCAGAGGCCCGCATGTATCGAACGCGCTGAAAAAGCTGATTCTGCCCGAACTCGAGGCAGCAACAGGGAAGAGGGTCATTGCGTCAAAGATCTATATCAATATTTTCCCGCTGTTCGTTGAGGCGAAAGAACTGAAAATATTCAACGAACACGGAGAGAAAGTACTTCTTACCAAAAGGGTCAAGGCATACATCGAGGTTTCCGGTCTCTTCAGCAAGACCCTGACCATCCGACGGCTTGTCATACGGGAGCCGGCCATCCTCACAGGCGAAGAGGAGGTGAGGGAGATCGAACAGAACATACGGGACTACCTCGCGAAAACGCGAAAGGACGCTATCAAGATAAAGGTCAGGGCCGTGGAAATCCAGGAAGGGTCAGGCCAGTTCCGTTCGGAAAGTCTCAAAACGGCGTTTGGTGTAGCCGGCCTGCGTGGCGAAGTGATCCTTGGCGATGCGCCGCGGGTCCAGATCGATGCGCGGAGTTTCAGGGTCGCGAGAGAAGGACTGCCGGAGATCGCGGGCGGTGTCTCAGCACGTGTGTCAATCGACAAGGAGGCCGTGGTCATTCATCGCGCTGCGATAGATATTCTGGGTTCGCGCGCCGTCGGTTCGGGCGAATATTCCCGCGACCGGGCGGTGTTTAAGACCTCGGCCAGCATCGTCGTCGCCACCGTCAAGAAACTGTTCGGACTGCAAAAGAACGGCGACGGCGAGATCAAGGTGGATGGAACGGTCGATTACCGGAAGGATGACATCACGGTTGATCTTGCCGTTGCGGGGAACTTCTATCTTGAGGCCTTGATGGAACTCCTGGAGGTCGAAGAACGGCTTGAGGGCATGATAGCGGTCAAGGGAAAGATCGGCGGCCGCCTGAAAGACCTGTCAGCACAGGGCACAGCGACCCTGACAAAGGGTAACCTGTACGATGTCGATATCGATACGGTCACCTGCAGGGTCGCGTACGAGAAGGGGGTACTCAGCTTTACCGACGGCAGCGGCGCGCTGTATCACGGCAAAGCAAAAGCGTCAGCGTCGATAAAGCTGCCGGACGTCGACCACTTCACGCTTGATATAGATTTTGACCGCGTTGACAGCATGCCGCTCTTCAGACTCATCGGATGGGACCCGGGCATTCCCGCAGGCAGCGTGAACGGCACGCTGCACCACGCGGGCGGCGAGTTCGATCCGAAGGGTCACTTTGACTATACGAGCAGCGCGGCCGGCAACGACGTCCTCGGAAGGGTAAAGACCCTGACCGGAGATTACAGCCTTGCAGGATATAAGCTTGCACTGACTGATGTGACGCTGACGACCGGGAAGACAACCGCGACGGCTGGGGGAACGGTCGATATCAGCAGCCGGACGCTCGACCTCACGGGTGTCTTGAGAACGTCCGATGTGCATGACCTTTCCTCCCCGTATTTTGATGATCTGACGGGTCCTGCTGAATTCAGGGGAAAGATCACCGGCACGTTCGATGATCCGGCGCTCATCGGCAGAACGGTCATTACCGACGCGACAATAAAGGCATATAAGGCGGGGACCATTACCGCCGATCTTGATTACCGGAAGAACCTGCTTCAGGTCAGGGAACTGTCAGCCGGCAGGCAGCCCGAGGCGCTCACGATTACGGGCACTATTGCGTTCAGGGAGGCCAAGACCCTGTTCGATCTGGCGAAGCCGAAGTGGGGACTGCGCTCCGTGATGAAGAATATCGACGCCGGTGAATTCGTAAAAATATTCTATCCGGAGTTCTCCGGAAGCGGACGCTTTGATGCAGCGGCAACCCTGGAGGGAACGGAAAAACTGCCGGATGTCAGGGCCGGAGTCTCCTTCGAGAAAGCAGTGATCTATAGCGTGCCTGTTGACGCCGCTTCGTTTACCTTCAGGTACGCGTCCTCAAGGATCGACCTTACGGGCATAACTGCGAAGCGCGGTGATTCTGCCGTGCACGGTGAACTCGTCATATACCCTGACGACACATTCTCTTTCAAGGCATCATCTGACAGGGTACGTCTCAGTGATATTATCCAGCGGCCGCTCAAAGGGGAGGTCATCGCGCGTCTCACGTCTGAAGGCAAGGGTACGTTCGATAACCCGTCGATAACCCTTGAAGCGCGGATGACAGAAGGAGTTCTCAGGGGGAAACCGGTCGGTACGGGTGTCCTGAACGCTGCCCTCAGAAACAGGGAGTTCACGGCCAGGGCAAAGCTCATCAACGACCGGATCACGGTTTCGGCCAAAGGACGCACTGATGGCATCATGCCCTGGGAGGTTTCTGCAGATTTTCAGGCCGGCAGATATGATTTTCTTATCACTTCCGTGCTTAAGGACGTCCCGGAGGACCTTATCCTGAATCTCAACGGACAGGTGACCCTCAGCGGCAGCCGGGATCATATCGCCGGAACCGCGTCAGTAAAACATGTGGTCCTTTCGATGTACGGGTACAGTTTTACGAACGAGGAGGAGATCAACGTCGACTTCCGGGACCGCGAAATATCTCTCGGCAGGATCGCGATGCGAAGCGGTAATACGCTGCTGAGGGCGAACGGCTCGCTGAACGTGGGCACCAGCTATAATGTCACGATAGAAGGAAGCTCAGCGCTTTCGCCGTTCAAAAGCCTTTCTTCGAAACTCGGCGTTCTTAAGGGAGATGCTGACTTTGTCGTTGGTATCAGCGGTGAGTGGGAGCGGCCCAGGATCAACGGAGGCATTACCCTTGCCAATGGTTCTGTCGGCCTGAAGGAATACCCTGCGCAGAGGATAACGGATCTCAAAGGGTATCTGTACATGGACAATGACCGGGTGGTATTACAGAACCTCAGCGGTAAGATCGGCGGGGGAGACCTCGATTTCTCCGGGATCCTGTACCTGAAGAAGTTCGCCTTTTCGCGGTTCTACGTCGAAGCGAAGATGAAGAATGTCACCAGTTCCATTTCCCATGAGTTCAGTGTCAATTTTGACGGCAGCCTTCTGTACAAGGGAACGCCGGAAGCACAGATGGTTTCGGGGAATATCGACATAAACAGGGCGCGCTACCGGGAGCGTATCGAGTGGAAGAGCTGGCTTCTTCAGGCGAAAAAGGCCGAGACATTCAAGGCCGACATATCCAATATCGCGAAGGCCGACCTGAACATCAAGATCACCGGCAGGAACAATATCATCATCGATAACAATGTGGCGAGGGCCCTGGTAGGAGCGGATATGGTCCTGAGGGGCAAGATATACCGCCCTTCGCTGCTCGGCAGACTTGAGACCAGCGAAGGAAAGGTCTTTTTCAGGAACAACGAATTTGATATAGTCCATGCAAGTGCGGACTTTTCCGACCCGAACCGCCTGAATCCGTTCATATCGATCGCTGCGGAGACGGTCGCGAAAGGCTATAAGATCAAGATGAATCTTGAAGGACAGTTGGACCGGTTCAATATGTCCCTGTCGTCAGACCCGCCGCTCAAGGAGATGGACATCCTGGCGCTCTTGACCGTGGGGCAGACCGGCAGCGGTGTCAAGGGGCTCGAGGCGGGCATTGGAGCAGGCGAGGCAACGGCGTTTGTGACCGGCAAGATGCAGGATGTGCTGGAGGAGCGCCTCCGTTCCATAACCGGTCTGGACCGATTTCAGGTGGACCCCTATGTATCAAAGACGACCGGTACGGTGGAGCCGCGGGTCACGGTGTCCAAGAGGTTGCTGGGGGACAAGGTATTCGTTACCTATACGACTGCGGTGGGCACCCTTGAGGAACAGATCATCAAGCTTGAGTTTTTCATGAGCAGGAACGTCTCCCTGGTAGGAGTTCGCGATGAACGCGGGATCACGGGCGGAGATATTCGTTTCCGTTTTGAGTTCAAGTAAAGAGAAAGCACAAAGGTAAAGATAAAGGTTGAGAAACAGTGTTGACAGGACGCCGCATGGCATGAAGAGAAGAGCCTGCCGGGCCATTGTTTCTTCCCTATTTCTCTGCCTCTGCCTGCACCTTTGCCTGCTTTGTCCTGCCGTGCCTGCAGACGCGACTGTCGTTGGGTCTATCACCGTTCAGGGCCTTTCATCTGCCGGTCGCGCGGAATTGCTTTCGATGCTGGGACTGAGCGAAGGAGCTCAGATCGATGCCGGGAAAGTTCAGGCGGGCATCAAGAGGGCATTCCTGAAAGGTATCTTTGAAGACATAGCGGTCGTGACGAATGACCGGGATCCTGCTGATGTCACGGTCATCGTACGTGAGAGGGACATGATCGGGAAGATATCTGTCCGCGGTGAACATGCGCTTTCCGCAAAGAGGGTGAGGAACTTTCTGCTCTTCAAGGCAGAGGATATCATGAGATATGACCTGATGGCCGAAGCAGAACGTGACCTGAAGGAAAAATATGCGTTGTCGGGCTATCCCGATGCGGTTGTCCGCATCCATGCCGAAAAAATGAAAGAACCCTACCGGGTAGAACTTGTCGTTACCGTTGAGTCAGGGCCGCCGTCAACGATCTCCGGAATCAATATAACGGGTACGGATGTCGTTACACCGGACGACCTGCGCTTGTCCGCCGGGGACATCTATGATCAGTTCAAGGTGCGGGAAGAGCTCAAGAGGATCCAGGCAAAGCTCCGCAAGGACGGCTATTATCATCCTGCTGCGGGGCCGTATATCTATGAAGCGGGCATCCTGACCATTCGCCTCGATCCGGGCCGCCGGCTCACGGTCATCATTGAAGGGAACAGTGCAATATCCACAAAGCGTCTTCAGAAGGAAGTGCCGTTTTTCGAGGTCGAGGCGGTGAATGACGAGATCGTGGATGAAGCCGTCATCAGGATACTTTCCCTGTACCACAGCGAAGGATATCCGTTCGCCCAGGTCGCTCCTGTCCTGAAGCAGGATAAGAACACAATCGAGGTGTCATTCTTTGTCTATGAGGGTCCCCGGATCAAGACGCGCTCCATCCGGGTCACCGGCAGCACGCTTCCGTTGGAGAGCCTGAAAAACGTGATGGGACTGAAGGAGGGCGAATATTTCAATCCCGACCTCAAGGAACGCGATCGGGAAACGCTGCAGGAATTTTACCGGGCACTGGGGTTTCTTGAGGTGACGATACGCGAGATAGAAGACACGATAGACAGGGAGAAGGAGCGGGCAGATATCACGGTCGTTGTTGAGGAAGGTATGCGGACGCTCATCGGGTCCATCGATATCAAAGGCGTGACGGACGAAGCACGTGCGAGGCTCCTTGCCGTTGGCGCCCTTAAGGTCGGAGATCCCTATAACGAGGTGGATATTTCCGATGCCAGGTTCCGGATGATAGATTCCTATGTCAATGACGGAAATCTGAACGTTGATGTGCTGGCACAACGTACGATCGAGGACCATAAGGCGTCAGTCGTCTTTACGGTCGTTGAAGGGACGAAGATCCACATTGGGAAGATGGTCATCGCGGGGAATCAGCGGACGCGCTATGAAGTCATACGGCGGGAGGTCGCGCGGGACGAGGGACATCCTTACAGTTTCCGGACGCTGGCCGAAGAGCGGAGAAAGCTCTATAAGCTCGGATTGTTTGACGACGTAGAAATAGAGCCCTACAACGCCGGCGACGGGGTAAAAGACCTTCTGGTGAAGGTCAAGGAAGGCAATGCCGGCGCATATGAGTTCGGTGTCGGCTACGCGGACTATGAGCAGTTCCGCGGGTACGCCGAGATAAGCTATCGGAACCTCTGGGGTATGAACCGCCAGGGACTGCTCAGGGGGGAGCTCAGCTCCCTGCAGAGGCGGTTTATCACGCAGTACACCGAACCGTGGTTTCTCGGCCGCGAGCTGCCGTTCAGAGTGCTGTTCCTGTATGAGAATAAGAAGGAGATATCTTTTCCGGAGCGGGAGGTACGATATCGCATCGAACGGTATTCTGCAAGCGCCGGTGTAGAGAAGCAGATCACGAAAACACTGAAGGCCGAGTTTTACTACGAATATTCCATTGTAAGAACCACCGAGGTTCAGCCTGACGTGGTCTTGAGCAAGGAAGATGTCGGTACCCTTGCGATCAGCGCTCTCAGGCCGTCACTGGTATTCGACACGCGGGACAACCCTTTTGACCCGACACGGGGGATCGTTGCCGGCCTCTCGGTGAAGATTGCTTCATCCCTGCTGTTTTCTGAAACGGACTTCGTGAAGATGACGCTGTACGGAAGCAGTTTTCACCAGCTGCACAAGCGGCTCGTTCTTGCCCTGTCAGCCCGCGGCGGCATTGCATACGGCTACGGTGATACCACGGAACTCCCCCTTGTGGAGAGGTTCTTCCTCGGCGGAAGATTTTCGGTCCGCGGGTATGAACAGGATACTCTCGGTCCGAAAGGCGCGGACGATAACCCCACCGGCGGTAATGCCTTTGCCATGGGCAGCGTCGAGCTCAGAACGTATGTCGGGAAGGGCCTCAGCATTGTGCCGTTCCTTGATTTCGGGAATGTCTGGGTGAAGGTGAGCGATTTCAAACCCTCGGACATCAAGTATACCGCCGGTCTTGGGCTCAGGTATGGAACCCCTGTGGGACCGCTCAGGGTTGACTACGGCTATAAACTGAACAAGGAAAAGAATGAGAGCAGTGGAGAACTGCATTTCAGTATCGGCCATGCGTTCTAGAGCGAAGGGCAAGGAGTAGAGAGTTCAAAATGAAGCACTATAAAGAACATGGGGCGCCAGATGCCGGAGGTTTGATGTTGGTATCGTATTATTTCTTGTTCTTTACTCTTTGCGCTCTGCTCTCGGCTCCTGTTTCCTTCGCCGGCATCAAAGACCGGGGCGTTGCCTTTGTAGATGAACAGGCCATTACCATGAGCGAACTGGATGAGCAGTACCGGAACACGGTAAAGATTTCTCCGAATGTCACGGTCGAAGAAGTTCTTGATACCATGATCAACAGGATCCTTATCCTGCGGGAAGCAAAGAAGTACCGGATAGAAGCGCCGACAGTCGAGCAGGTGATGCACGAGTATATAGACCTTAAGATACGCGCCTACATACGTATCAGCGAGGACGATATCGAGAAGTTCTACGAGGACAACAGGACCCGGTTCCCGGGAAAGGAGTTCGAGGACGTCAGGGAAGAGATAGAGCGGTATCTGACGGAAAAAGAGCTCAATACGCGTCTGAAGGAAATACTCAAGGGGTTGCGAAAAGAGGCATATATCAGGGTCTTTCTCGAAAGATGATGGCGAGGGGGCTCAGGTCTGACATGCAGCGGATCGATCGAAGGCAGCTCGTCAGCTGGTGTCTTTTTGATTTTGCCAATTCAAGTTATTCTGCTGTTATCGCGGCCGTCATTTTTCCCGTGTGCTATGTTTCTTCCATTGCTGATAACACGGCGGGACAGGGCGATCTGTGGTGGGGGAGGGCTATATCGCTCAGCATGGCATTTGTGGCCATTACATCCCCTTTCCTCGGAGGGATCGCAGATTACAGCGGGAAACGAAAACGTCTCCTTCTGTTCTATACGGCCGCCTGCATCATATCGGTAGCCTTTCTTTCTGTTTTGAAAAAGGGCATGGTCCTCGAAGTTTTTTTCTTTGTCCTTATGGCAAATATCGGGATGGAGGGGGGACTTGTGTTCTACAATTCTTTTTTGCCCGACATAGCCCGGCGCGAGTATCAGGGCCGGGTTTCCGCATGAGGCATCGGGGTAGGATATGGAGGATCGAACCTCTCTCTTCTTCTTGCGCTGCCCCTGGTAACTTCAGGGCGTTATGCAGAGACATGGATCATGGTCTCTCTTTTTTTTGCTGTCTTTTCGCTCCCGGCATTTCTCTTCCTGCCGGGAGACGCACAGACCGGCATAACCTTTTTCGGCGCCGCAACAAGAGGCTGGACGTATTTTCGTGCTGTCATGCGGGAGATCATCGCCAACCGCGAAATGAGGAAATTCATGTTTTCATATCTCATATATGAAGACGGGGTAATGACGGTCATCGTGTTCTCAAGCATATTTGCCGCCACGACGCTTGGGTTCAGCCCAAAGGAACTGATAGCGCTCTATCTTATCGTCCAGGTCACCGCGCTTGCAGGCGCGTTTGCCATGGCGAAACCCTTGGACGCATGGGGGCCCAGGAAAATCGTCGTCCTTTCACTGCTGCTCTGGGCCGCGGTATCCGTGTCCGCGTATTTCATTGCCGATAGAGTGCACTTTTTCCTTCTGGCGTCCGTTGCCGGCCTGGGGCTCGGCACGGTCCAGGCTGCCAGCAGGGCGTTTTTTGCCCAGTTTATTCCGCAGGGCAGGGAAAGCGAGTACTTCGGGACCTACGCGCTTGTCGGGAAGTCATCGGCAATTATCGGTCCTCTGGTCTTCGGGTACGTATCCTCGACATTCAGAAGCCAGAGGCCTGCCATCCTTGCGGTCTCCCTGTTCTTCATCGCAGGGCTGGTGATGGTGCGCGGAATACGGGGGGGAGGACCGAACATAGACAGAAAAAACGGGAAAACGGATTAAGCTGATGCAGGGACGCAGGCTTTGCCGGTAAGCTCCTGCATCAGACTCCTGACGGGCACGATCTTGTCGACCCGGAAGGCGTTCGTACCTACCGTATAGAGAGGTTCTTCCTCGAGGTGATTGTAGTGTGCGGAGCTTAACAGGCCGTTACAGATACAGAAATGATGCTCGTTGCTTTGCTTGGCGGGACAGAGGGTGTATTTGCCTTCCCTGTCCTTCTGCAACACGTACCCCTTATCGCATTTCGGCGTGCGTTTTTTCGAGAGCGCAGAAACATACATGGGGGACTGCTTGATGATCCTGAAGGGGAGCCCGCAGGGAGACCCCGGATCGTGTGCAACGATGATATCGCTTTCCGTGGCCGCCACAACCGACCTCTTGTAATCGGGTGAAGCGCTGCTTTCCTCTGTCGCGAGGAAGCGGGTACCCATCTGAACGCCGCCAGCCCCTGCTTTCAGGTAGCGCACGATGTCCTCAAAGGTGTAGATGCCTCCTGCAACGATGATCGGAAAACCGCCGTACTTGTTTGCCATATCCAAGACCGGGGGAAGAAGGTTTTCCAGCCTATTTTCTTCCGTATCGATCTGGTCCATCTTGAAGCCGAGGTGTCCGCCTGCCAGCGGACCTTCAAGCACCGCAGCATCAGGACGATATCCCAGTTTCTCCCATTTTTTGCAGATGATCTCAAGCGCACGCGCAGAGGACACGATGGGTATCAGGGCAGTGTCTTTCGGGTCCTGGATGGCCGGCAGGGTAAGCGGCAGTCCGGCCCCTGAGATGATGACGTCAGCGCCGGCGTCGAGGGCGCCTTTTACCGAGTCATTATAATCCCGGGCAAGAGCGCACATGATGTTGATACCGGCAAAACCGCCCTTGTTCTTTGAAAGGGAGACCTCTTCATAGGCTCCGGCATAAGAATTGAGTTTCTTCCCCGTTCTTTTCGAGACAAGACGGTCAAGACATGCGCTCGATACAATGCCGACGCCGCCTTCTTCAGCGACCGCGCTCGCAAGAGGATAGAGGGAGACACCAACCCCCATGCCGCCTTGAACAATCGGTACGGGGATGGTTTTTCCCTTTATGGTTAATGGGGGGAGAGTCTCAATCATCGTTCTATTTATAATTGCGTATTGCATGATTATTAATCAAGTGAAATATTTCTTATTCAGGGAAAACGCGAAGGATAAAAAGGGCCGGGAAACGTTGCACCGCATAGGCAAATGTTTTACAATACCCATCAAAACAAGCGACAGAAAGGACACAAACATGCTTTCACCACGGGCACAAAAGATCAAACCGTCTCCCACTCTTGCCATCGATTCGAGAGCCAAGGCAATGAAGGCCGCGGGTGTGGATGTTGTCAACTTTGGGGTCGGAGAACCCGATTTCGACACGCCGGACAATATCAAGGAGGCGGCCTGCAGGGCTATCAGGGACGGTTTTACAAAATATACGCCGGTCGGCGGTATTGATCCGCTCAAAGACGCGATCATCGAAAAATTCCAGGCAGACAATAATATCACCTATAAACGCGATGAGGTCGTCGTGTCCTGCGGAGCAAAACACAGTCTGTATAACATCGCCCAGGCGCTCTATGGGCCGGGTGATGAGGTGCTCATCCCCGCGCCGTACTGGGTCTCCTATCCCGACCAGGTGCTTCTGAATGACGCACAGCCCGTATTTGTGCAGACGCATGAGAAGGATTCGTTCATGGTGAAGCCCGAGGCTCTTGAGGCCAGCATAACCGGCAGGACCAAGGCCCTTATCCTGAACTCGCCGTCAAATCCGACCGGCATGCTGTATGACCGGAAGACCCTTGAGAAGATCGCGGAGCTCGCGGTCAAACATGATTTCTATGTCATATCGGACGAGATCTACGAGAAACTGGTATACGATGGCGCCGTTCATGTCAGTATAGCCTCGTTAGGCGGCGGGATCAGGTCCAGGACGATCGTCGTGAACGGGCTCTCGAAATCGCATGCCATGACGGGCTGGAGGCTCGGATTTGCCGCAGGACCCGCGGATGTCATCAAGGCCATGACGAATATCCAGAGCCAGTCGACATCGAACCCGACCTCAATAACGCAGAAGGCAGCGGTAGAGGCATTAAGAGGCCCGCAGGAATTTATAGCTGTCATGCGCGCTGAGTTCGACAAACGGAGGACATTTGTTGTGAATGAGCTGAACACGATACCGGGCTTGCATTGCATGACGCCGAACGGCGCATTTTACGCGTTTCCGAATACGGCAAAGATATACGGCTCCCGTTTCGGCGACAGGGCGATCGCGTCCTCCACTGACCTGGCCCTTTATCTCCTGGAGGAGGCGAAGGTAGCTCTGGTGCCGGGTGATGCCTTCGGCAATGACAACTATCTGAGAATTTCCTACGCGACCTCCCTCGAGGACATCGGAAAAGGCATCGACAGGATCAGGCAGGCGCTTCAGAATCTTGTGCCTGTGAAATGAATGTCCTGCCAGTTTAGGTCAGGATTTATTGCGCTTATCGGCCGGCCGAACGTCGGCAAGTCTACGATCCTGAACGCTATCCTCGGACAGAAGATCGCCATCGTCACTCACCGGCAACAGACGACGAGGAACCGGCTCCTCGGGATCAGGAACCTCCCGTCGGCGCAGATGGTCTTTATCGATACCCCCGGTATTCATTCGCCGCAGCATGCGCTTGGCCGGTCGATGGTCAGGTCGGCCAGGGAATCACTCGACGAGATCGATGTCGCCGCTTTTGTTACGGACGCAGAAAAACACGAGGACCAGGACCTTGCCATTCTGGACATGCTCAGAAAGATACGAAAGCCGGTACTTTTCGTTCTGAACAAGGCTGACAGGAAAAACCCTTCTGAGATTGCCGGTCTCGTCCGCACCTATGGCGAGTTTTTTCCCTTTAGCGGATATGTTTCTGTTTCAGGGCTGAAAGGAAAAGGTATCGATCATTTGCTGGAGAAGCTGCAGGAACTTCTTCCTCCCGGTCCGAAATATTATGATGATGAGATGGTAACCGACCAGTACGAACGGTTCATGGCAGCAGAGATCATACGTGAAAAGATCATCAAGAACACATCCGAAGAAGTGCCCCACGCCGTTGCGGTCGAAATCACGGACTGGAAAGAGAAAAAGGAAGGGTTCGTGAGTTTGAGCGCCGTGATTTATGTTGAAAGGGAGGGCCAGAAAGGTATTATAATAGGAAACAAAGGAGAACTTCTCAAGACCATTGGGAAACAGGCCCGCATGGACATAGAAAAACTCATTGGAGCCCGGGTGTTCCTTGAACTCTGGGTGAAAGTGAAGAAAGGCTGGCGCGACGACAGGAAGATGCTGCAGTCGTTGGGATATCATTGAATGTTCGTTGAGATGAAAGTTGAGGGCCTCCTTTTCGACCCCAGAAGCAATATGTATATTCTTCTCCTCAAGGAAGCGGACGGCCCGGGGACCCTTCCGATCTGGATCGGCAAGCCGGAAGCCGACTCCATAGCCCTTGCGCTCGGCAAGGTGGCAACCCCCAGACCGCTTACCCACGACCTGATCAAGAACATCGTCGATGGTCTTCGTGTCCGCATAACCAAGATCGTTGTGACCGAAATTATTGATAATACCTATTATGCGCTGGTGCATATCGCGAGCGGTCAGAAGGAAACACTTATCGATTCCCGGCCAAGCGATGCCGTAGCCATAGCTTTGCGGATGCAGGTCCCGATCTTTGTTGAAGAGTCGATCCTCAGCACCAAGACCGCTGATGAACTCGACGAATGGCTGAAGAACCTCAAGCCTGAAGACTTCGGCAATATCATGTAATGCTTCAGCGGACAGAAGGGATCGTACTCAGATCGAATCCGTATGGCGAAGCTGACCTCATTGTAACCTATCTGACCAGAGACCACGGCATCATCAAGGTCTTTGCCAAGAGCCCGAGAAAAGTGAAAAGCAGGTTCGGAAGCAGCCTGGAACCGCTGACCTGCGCCCAGATAGCCTATTGGGGGAAGGAGGATGCTGCTTTGCCCCGCCTGACCCAGGCTGACATCACCCATGCGTACAGTTCTCTCCGGGAGTCACTCAACTGCTTTCTGAAAGTGTCTGAACTTGTCGAGATGACCCTGCATTTTGTGCCGGAGAGGGACAGGAACAGAAATGTCTTTCCGCTTCTTCTGCAGACCCTTTCCCTTATGGAGGCAGGATGTGCCGATCCGCTCATCCCGCTGTTCTATAAGTTAAAACTTCTCGAGATCGCCGGGTTCCTGCCGGGTCTTCAGTCATGCGGCCGCTGCGGCGCAGAAGGTGACGCATTCCATCTGTCGCACGGAACGGTTCTCTGCGGGAAGTGCTGTTCGGATGAAGGGCTGGTCAGCAGGCTTTCTCCCGGAGTCAGGACTTTTTTTTCGAGCCTTCTGAAATGGGAAGTGACCAAGCTGAACCGGTTGAAACCTGCTGAGGGGGTAATGCGCGAGCTATCCGCCATTATCGATGAGCATGCCCAGTATGTCACGGAGAAAAACCTCAGGACGAAGACATTCAGGACCGGCTGATCACGCTACACTTCTCTGCGTTTTTCCTCTTCTTCCTGAAGGGTCTTGCATTCGATGCACATCGTTGTGACCGGCCTGGCTTCAAGCCTCTTGAGGTCAATCTCATTTCCGCAGTCATCGCAGATCCCGAAAGTCCCGCTATCGATTCGCTCCAGTGCTTCGTCGATCTTCTTCAGAAGCCGCTGTTCTCTCCCGCGGAGTCTGAGCATGAAGTTCATGTCAGTTTCAGCAGAAGCCTGATCTCCCATGTCCGGGAACAGGGTCTGTCCTCCGGGAAGTTCGTTCAGCGCCACCTCGGCTCCGTTCAGGAGGGCATCCTTTTGCTGCTGCAGGATAAGTCTGATGTTATGTATCTTCCTGTCGCGGGAAGACGTCGGAGCAGACTTCTTGACAACCACTTCGGTATGTGTGGTCTTTTTCTCTATCACCTTCTCTTTGACGGACGGGGCTCGTTTTGTAACCTTCGCCTGAGAGGAAGTCGACTTTTTCCCTGTATGTGATGCTGAAACAGCTTTTTTCTTTGCAGTTTTCAATGTTGCTTTTCGCGTTGCCATAGTTTCTCCTGTTGATAATTTAAATAGCGTACCAAAACATTTTCTCTGCAGTCAATAGCGGAAAGCCGTGTCATGATGAAAGCTTCTGCGGTGAAGGTTGTCAGCTACAGGAGTCCTGGGACTTGATGAACGTGATAAGCGCCTGCCTGCTCGTGTCATCGATGTCGATGAATTTGACGCCTACCCCTGCCTCTTCGTCCGGAGCATTGACGATGTTCACATGTGCGATCTCTCCCTTGATATGCACAGGGTCAGGGAGTCCGGGAACATGCAGAAGAAGTTCGACAACATCCTTTACCTGATGCGGCCGCTTCGTCCTGATGAACATTCCTCCTCTGCTCACGTTCTTTGTATATTCGTCGATAAACTGGCCATAGGTTGTATAAGAAACCTTGAGCGTGAGCGGACAGCGCTTCTCCCTCCTCTGCTCGGACGATGGCAGATCGACGTTCTGAAGCGCATCTATCGATACCAGCATACCGCATGAAGAACAGGGGATCTGGGGAAAGGGGTTCTGTTCTATGTACGACTCGTGAAGGACCTCCTTGCAGTGCGGGCACCGGTACACTTTTCTGTTAAAGACCGTCTCGTCCGCCTTTTTTGCGGTAATCTGTCGGGCGAATGCATCAAAGTCGTCAGGCATGCAATATTATAGGTGAACGGCGGCGTATTATTCAATAAAGCTGATCCCCGGGGGTCGAAGTCTGCGCATGTATGCTGATGAGTCAGAAGGATCGCTGCTGCCGCCTCTCCCATCCCTTCATAACTTCTCCATAATTCATTCAAAATGAATTCAACATTGCACGGTACACTTGAAACGTAAAGGAGGTGAGGTTCCGATATGAGACGGGATGCTGAAATCTCGTTTCTGATTGAGCGGTTACGTTGACAATCATGCTTTGGTGTGCGATATTTGTTCCAGGAGGCCCTGCGGGATTTCGAACCGTCCAAACAGGGATATCCTGTAACATTGTTCGGGATACCTAAAGAAAAGGAATTTAAACCATAAGGAGAATGATGCGATGAAAAAGTTTCTGATATTTTCGCTTGTGCTGCTCGTGTGTGCAGGTATTGCGTTTGCCAAGGACTATGAGGTCAATAAGAAGGCCGGTGATTATTCGGTCAATGTGAAGATCGACAAGAACCCGCCTGTTGTCGGAGACAACAATATTTCCGTGGAGATAAAGGACGCCTCAGGCAAGTACGTGACTGACGCGAAGGTCATTGTCGATTATTCTATGCCTGCGATGCCGGGTATGCCTGCCATGAACTACAAGACGGACGCTGCACTCAAGGGCAATGAGTATAAGGCGACCATGAACCTTTCCATGTCCGGTCCCTGGAATATCGCGATCAGGATCAGCAGAGCCGGAAAGACCTCGACCGCCAAGTTCAGTATCGACGCGCGGTAATCGACGGCCGTAATGCATAAGAATTCAGTTCGCACGATGAATCAGACAAAGGCGCGGTGGTTGTTGCCCGCGCCTTTGTTCGTCCTTGCGGTTTCTTCCGTAGTACTCCTGTTTCCTTTCGTCTCGCATGCTGATGAGGTCAGGCTTCAGGACCTGATCTCGGAAGCGTTGCAGAAGAGTCCCGAGATCCTTGCTTCTGAAGCTCGGTCCCGCGCAGCTGGTTACCGCGTTCCCCAGGCGGGAAGCCTCCCTGACCCCATGTTAATGTTCGGGTACCAGAACGAGGGATGGGACCGGTACACTTACGGCAAGGAGCCGGATGCACAGTGGATGTTCTCTGCATCCCAGATGTTCCCGTTTCCCGGGAAAAGGTCCCTGAAGGAGGAGATGGCACGGCAGGATGCAGAAGGGACTGCGGTATTCCATGAGTCAGTAAAGCTGAAGACTATTGCCAGGGTCAGGGAACTTTATTTCGATCTTTTTCTTGCCTACAAAACGATCGATCTGTTAAGGGATCGGACATCGCTTTTTTCCCGCATCGAGGATGCCGCGCTTGCCAGGTATTCTTCGGGCACGGGCATGCAGCAGGAAGTGCTGATGGCCCAGACCGAAAAATACATGCTTATCGAGAAGGAGGAGATGCAGAAACAGAAGATCCAGTCGCTTGAGGCAATGCTTAATTCCACGGTCGGGAGGGACGTGAATGCGCCTCTTGGCAGGCCTGAAGAGCAGACCCTTTCTCTTCAGGTCAAGGGCCTCAACGAACTGCTCGACAAGGCCTATGACCATTCTCCCGATATACGGATCAGGCAGAGGATGGTGGCTGCTGCAGAGGCAAAAGTAAAGATGGCAGAGAAAGAATATTATCCCGATTTTACCATTGCCGGCAATTATTTCACGCGGGGGGGCGGGCAGTTCATGGACATGTGGAGCCTGACGACCACGGTCAATGTTCCACTGTATTACCGGACAAAACAGCGGCAGGCGGTGCTTGAGGCAGAGGCGATGCTTGCCGGGGCAAAAAGAGAGCTTGAGGCCGCGCGTCTTATGATAGCCTCATCCATCAGGGATACGTATTCCATGTATGCGACCTCGGAAAGACTGAGCGACCTGTATAAGAATGGACTCATGCCCAAGGCATATCAGGACTTTGAATCAGCTCTCGCCGGATACACGACAGGAAGGACAGAGGCGTTGACGGTCATAAACAGGTTGAAGGCGCTGATCGACTTCGAAACGCTTTACTGGGGCCAGGTTGCAGAGCATGAGAAGGCATCAGCGCGGTTTGAGGCGATGACCGGAACTGTTGAAGGGGGAACAGCTCAATGAAAAGACAACATCTGGCAGTCCTTGTTATCGTGGCCCTGGCTTTTCTTGCTGCAGTATATGCTGCAAAGAACATGCGTTCCACGAAGCAGGACTCGCTGCCGGTTGCATCAGGGCAGCAGCGACAGGACGTCGCTAAGCCTCAGGAGACCGAAATGCCGCAGCAGCAGGATCAGCAGGAGGAGGCACCTGCCGTGGAGATACCTGAGGACAAGCAGCAGATGCTGGGCATGAAGACGGTCGAGGCATCTGTGCGGCCGCTGCAGCAGGTGATCAGGACGGTAGGCAGCATCGAATACGATGAGAGAAGGACCGCTACGGTCAATGCGAAGTTCGAGGGTTGGATCGAGAAGCTCCATGTGGACTATACCGGCAGGTATGTCAGGAAGGGCGAGCCTCTTGCAGAAGTTTACAGCCCGGAGCTTGTGGCTACCCAGCAGGAGCTGCTCAACGCGTTAAAGTGGGCGCACCAGAGCGGCAATACCGGCTCGGGCGAAATGACGAAGACCTTGATGGCGAAGGACGCGCAGTCGCTCGCAGATGCAGCACGGCAGAGACTTGCTTTTTGGGACATCGCGGAGGAGCAGGTAAAGAAGATCGAGGAGACCGGAAAGCCGGTCAGAACCCTGACGCTCTACAGTCCTGTCAGCGGTTACGTCGTGCAGAAGATGGCTGTCAGGGGCATGCGCGTGATGCCCGGCGAGAAGCTTTTCGATATTGCTGACCTGACTTCTGTCTGGGTAATGGCTGACATATATGAAAACGAGATCGCGCTGGTCAAACCCGGACAGAAAGCGAAGATATCCCTGAGTTATGCGCCGGGGAGGGAAATGACGGCGATCATCGATTATGTTTATCCCACCCTGTCGTCCGGAACGAGAACGGCAAAGGTGCGGTTTACGGTGCCCAATCCGGGCGTTCAGCTCAAGCCGCAGATGTTCACGAATGTCGAAATTACCATTCCCGTGGGCAACAGACTTGCCGTACCTGCTGACGCCGTGCTCGACACCGGCATGCGGCAGATCGTGTATGTTGATAAAGGCGACGGCTCTTTTGAGCCGAGAGAGATAAGAACGGGTCTGAGGGTCGAAGGGTTCCTGGAGGTCCTTGCCGGACTGAAGGCCGGTGAAAAGGTAGCCGCTTCCTCCATCTTCCTCGTCGATTCCGAGGCCCAGATCAAAGGCGTAAAACCGCTTGCCGGCGGACATAAACATTAAATTAAGAAAATGACCGTGAACAGACAAGGATTGCCTGCACAGACACGGACACGGTCCGCAGAACACTAAGCACATGATAGCCAGGATCATAGAATTCAGCGCCAGAAACAAGTTCATTGTTCTGCTCCTTGTGGGCTTTCTCTGCCTGTGGGGATACTGGTCCCTCCAGAGAACGCCGCTTGACGCAATTCCTGACCTGAGCGATACACAGGTCATCATCTTTACCGAGTGGGCAGGACGAAGCCCCGATCTGGTCGAGGACCAGGTAACCTATCCCATAACATCGACGCTGCTCGCCGCGCCAAAGGTGCAGGCGGTCCGGGGATTTTCATATCTCGGAAGCTCTTTTATCTATGTGATCTTCGAGGAAGGGACGGATATCTACTGGGCACGCAGCCGCGTGCTTGAATATCTCCAGTCCGTGCGGTCCAAACTGCCTGCGGATGTGAATCCCGTGCTCGGTCCCGATGCCACGAGTCTCGGATGGGGCTTTTCCTATGCGCTCGTCGATGAAACCGGCGGCCATGACCTTTCACAGCTCCGTTCTCTCCAGGACTGGAACATCAAGCTGGCGATCGAGAGCGTACCGGGCGTTTCACAGGTTGCCAGCATCGGCGGTTTCGTGAAGCAGTACCAGGTGCACATCGACCCGAACCGTCTTTCAGCATACGACCTTTCCATCATGAACGTGATGGAGGCAGTGCGCAGGAGCAACAGGGATGTCGAGGGAAGGGTCCTTGAGATGTCGGGCGTGGAGTACATGATCCGCGGCAGAGGGTATGTGAAGGGTCTGCAGGACCTTGAACTTATCTCGGTGGGCACGCGTCCCGGCGGGGCTCCCATATATCTGCGCGATATTGCTACGGTTCAGTTGGGGCCCGAAATGCGGCGCGGAATTGCCGACCTCGACGGCAAGGGAGAGGTCGCGGGCGGTATTGTTGTGGTCAGGTTCGGCGAAAATGTGCTTACGGTCATCGACCGGGTGAAAGAGAAGATAGAGAAGGACATCAGGCCGTCCCTGCCCAAAGGGGTGCAGATTGTCACAACCTATGACCGCTCAGACCTTATCCGCAGGTCCATTGATACCCTGAAAGAGGAGATCATCAAGCTTTCTGTCGCCGTGAGCGCCGTCTGCATCGTTTTTCTCTTCCATCTGCCGAGCGCCCTCGTGGTGATCCTGACACTTCCTGTCGCGATCATTATCTCGTTTATCTGCATGCACGCCCTTGGCGTCACCTCGAACATCATGAGCCTCAGCGGTATCGCGATCGCGATCGGCGCAATGGTCGATGCCTCGATCATCATGGTCGAGAACGCCCACAAGAAACTTGAGGAGTGGGTCTGCACGGGACGACAATGCAGCCGGATTGAGGTGATCATCGAGGCGGCAAAGGAGGTTGGCCCGTCGCTCTTTTTCTCACTGCTGGTGATCACGGTCGGGTTCTTCCCTGTCTTTACCCTCCAGGCGCAGGCGGGCAGACTTTTTAAACCCCTTGCCTATACCAAGACCTTTGCGATGCTTTTTTCTTCTTTCCTGGCAATAACGCTCACACCGATCCTCATGACGCTTTTCATCAGGGGCGGAATTAAGCCGGAGCATGATAACGTAATCATCCGTTTCCTCGAAAAGATCTACCGGCCCCGCGTTGCCTTTTCACTGAAATATCCGAGGCTGGTCATCGTGATCGCGCTTTTGATCGTTGCCGCGACCGTTTATCCTGTGCTGAAGCTCGGCAGGGAATTCATGCCGCCGCTTGACGAGGGAACACTTTTCTATATGCCGACGACCGTTCCCGGGGCATCTGTCTCGGAGTCGTCAAAGATCCTTCGTCTCCAGGACCGCCTGTTGAAAGAAATTCCCGAAGTGGCGCAGGTCTTCGGAAAAGCGGGCAGGGCGGAGACTGCGACAGACCCTGCTCCCCTCGAGATGTTCGAAACAGTGATCAACCTGAAGCCTGACAACAAACCCTCATGGCCCGACAAGTTTCTCTTCAGGATCGGGTTAAAGAAAGAGCTGCCCCGGTCCGAGTGGAGAGAGGGCATGGACAGCGAAAAATTGAAGAGCGAAATGAATGACGCCCTCCAGATCCCCGGCGTTGCGAATTCTTTTACCATGCCGATAAAGGCAAGGCTCGACATGCTGGCAACCGGCATCAGGACCCCCGCCGGCGTGAAGGTTCTTGGCCCTGATCTCGCGACGATCGAAAAGCTTTCCATTGCAGTGGAGACCGCCATCAAGAGTGTCCCGGGCACGCGGAGCGCTTATGCCGTGCGTGTTACGACCGGATATTTTCTCGATATCAAACCGAAAAGGTTCGAGATTGCCAGATACGGGCTTTCCATGGAGGACGTTCAGACGGTCATTGCAGCGGCTCTCGGCGGCATGAACCTGACTGTTACGGTCGAAGGCAGGGAACGGTATCCTGTGCATGTGCGCTATGCGCGGGAACTTCAGAATGACATTGAGAAGCTCAAACGGATATTCATACCCGTCCCTGTGGCAGGATCTTCAGGCGGCATGACGGCCGGCGCATCCCAGGGCTCGGGAGTCGCTCACATACCCCTCGGCGAGATCGCGGATATCAATATCGTGCAGGGTCCGACATCGATAAAGAGCGAAGAGGGCCTGCTGGCGAACTATGTCTACATCGATTTCTCGGGCCGCGATATCGGCGGCTATATTGAGGAAGCGAAACGGAATGTCGAACGGCAGGTGAAACTCCCTGTCGGATATCACCTTCAGTGGAGCGGAGAATATGAATACCTTCTCAAGACGCAGGAACGCCTGAAGACGGTGATCCCTCTGACGCTCTTCATCATCTTTGTTCTCATTTTCCTGAATACAAAGTCGGCGGTAAAGACCACGATCATTCTTCTCGCCGTGCCGTTTTCCCTTGTCGGCTCCTTCTGGCTTCTGTACTGGCTGAACTATAATCTGAGCATTGCCGTATGGGTCGGCATGATTGCCCTGGCGGGCCTCGATGCGGAAACAGGGGTCGTGATGCTCCTGTACCTTGACTTGTCTTACGATCAGTGGAAGAAGGAAGACCGCATGAAAGGGGTGGAAGACCTGAAGGATGCGATCATGCACGGGGCGGTCAAGAGGATCAGGCCCAAGCTGATGACCGTGGGTGTTATTCTCGCAGGACTGATCCCTATCATGTTCAGCCACGGCACCGGCTCTGACATCATGAAGCGTATCGCTGCTCCCATGGTGGGAGGGGTTGTGACATCAGAGATCCTGGAACTCACCATCTATCCTGCCATTTACCTTCTCTGGAAGAGGAGAAAGCTCAGGAAAAGGGTAGCGAGCGGGGCGTAAGGAGCGGGGAGCGTATACTGACCATGAGGCGGTGGCAGCTGTCAGTCTGATGCCATTCCCCATTTCCCGTTTCTTATTTCCCATTCTCTTCGGGTAAAATCAATCATGTCCAAAGAACTGATCATTATCGGCGCCGGTCTTGCCGGCTCAGAGGCTGCATGGCAGGCTGCGCAGAGGGGCATCAGGGTCAGACTCTACGAAATGCGCCCGCGAAAGATGACGGAAGCCCATACTACAGCGTTTCTGGGGGAACTCGTATGTTCCAATTCCCTCAGGTCGAACGATCCGCAATCCGCCCCCGGCATATTAAAGAATGAACTGGCCCTGGCAGGCTCCCTGATCATGGAGGCAGCTGCCGCATCTTCGGTCCCCGCAGGCTCAGCCCTGGCGGTTGACCGGAATCTTTTCGCCGAATACATAACGAGGAGGCTCTCCGGGCACGCGGATATCGGGATCATCAGGGAAGAGGTCACGACATTGCCTGACTCAGCGGTAATCATTGCGACAGGTCCTTTGACGTCAGATCGTATGACAGAAGCGATCTCTTCATTGACCGGAAGCGACCATCTCTATTTCTACGATGCGATCGCGCCGATCATGGATGCCGCAAGTATCGACAATGAAAAGGTCTACCGGATGTCGCGCTACGGGAAAGGCGGTGACGATTACATCAACTGTCCCATGGACAGGAAGGAATATGAGCTTTTTTATGATGCTCTGATCCATGCGGAAAAGGTCGAGCCGAGGGGGTTCGAGGAGAAGAAGGTCTTTGAGGGGTGCATGCCGATCGAAGTGATGGCTGCGAGAGGATTCGATACCATGAGGTTCGGCCCGATGAAACCCGTCGGTCTGCCTGACCCGCGGACCGGCAGGGAGCCGTTTGCCGTTGTTCAGTTGAGGTCCGAGAACAGGGAAATGACCGCATATAACCTGGTCGGTTTTCAGACCCGCCTGAAATGGCCGGAGCAAAAAAGGGTATTCAGCATGATACCGGGCCTTGAGCACGCCGTGTTCCTGCGGTATGGCAGCATCCACCGGAATACCTTTATCAATGCCCCGATACTTTTGAGCAGGGACCTTTCCCATCGGCAGCGTCCCGACATGTTCTTTGCCGGGCAGATCACCGGTGTTGAGGGATATATTGAATCAACGGCGATGGGTCTTGTAGCCGGCATCAATGCGGCACTGAGGCTGAAGGGGGTGAGCATCCCTCCGGTCCCGCCTGCAACCGCCCACGGCGCACTGATCAGGCATATCACCGGTTCGGACAGCCGGCATTTTCAGCCGAGCAACATAAATTTCGGACTATTCCCCCTGTCTGCATCTCTTGAGAAGACGCGCGACAAGAAGGTGAAAAAGGCGCGGATCGCCGAACTGGCGCTTGCGGCCTGGAAATCCTACCTCGGAGAGGTGGGAACGGCATGAATACCCTGGTCAGGAAATTTCTCCGTCACCTTGAGATCGAACGCGGCATGTCCGAGCACACGCTCAGGGCGTACCGAAAAGATCTGGAGGAGTTCGTTGCGTATGCCCCGAAGAATGCCGGTGATATAGAGATGATCGACGTGCGGGGTTTCGTGGCGCAGCAGATCAGAAACGGGTTGAGCAAGACAACCGCAGGCAGAAGGCTTTCTTCTGTCCGGTCGTTTCTCAAGTACCTGACCAGGGAGGGTTATCTTGCAGCAAATCCCGCGAAGCTGGTGACCACGCCACGGGCGGAAAGGCATCTCCCCAAATTTCTTTCGGTTGATGACGTATTCGCGCTCATCGAAAAGCCCGACACGATAGGTTTTATCCATGCACGTGACAGGGCTATCCTCGAGCTCCTTTATTCAAGCGGACTGCGCGTCAGTGAAATTGCCGGACTGAACATCGAGGACGTAAATACCCGTGACGGGCTGGTCAAGGTCCACGGCAAAGGCAGGAAGGAACGTATCGTGCCGATGGGGTCAAAAGCGGTTGAGGCGATCAGGGGATACATGACGGAGAAACTCCTTCTTAAAAGGAAGAGCAAGACCTTGTTCCTGAACAAGAGAGGGACGGGGCTTTCAGAGCGGGGGGTACGGAGGATTGTCGTGAAATACGCCCGCCTGATAGGCGTGAGCGGGCAGATCGGGCCCCATACGCTCCGACACACCTTTGCGTCACACCTCCTTCAGGCGGGTGCGGACCTCAGGGTCATTCAGGAACTTCTGGGCCATGCATCGCTGTCAACGACGCAGAAGTATACCCATCTGGACATTACGCATCTCATGGATATCTACGATAAGGCGCACCCCCTTTCCTCAGAAGAAAAAGATTAAGTTGACACGCAGTTTGGTATATAATTCTTTCATTCAGTGATAGTAATGCGATAAACAAGGAGTGATCATGTTTCATGCGACAACCATACTCTGTGTAAGGAGAGACAACAGCGTTGCCATCGGCGGCGATGGGCAGGTGACGCTCGGCAACACGGTCTTAAAACAGAATGCGAAGAAGATACGCAAGATGTACGGGGACAAGGTCATAGCAGGTTTTGCCGGTGCTACCGCCGATGCCTTCACGCTGTTTGAAAAATTCGAGGGAAAGCTGGAGTCCTACCGCGGCAATATCACCAGGGCCGCTGTCGAGCTCGCGAAGGACTGGAGAACGGACAGGATCCTGAGGAGGCTTGAGGCCCTTCTTATTGTTGCGGACCGGGATCATACGTTCATCATTTCAGGGACCGGCGATGTCCTTGAGCCGGAGGACGGGATCGCTGCCATAGGATCAGGAGGTCCGTATGCCCAGGCGGCCGCGCTTGCATTATGTGAGAATACATCTCTCGGGGCTGGTGAGGTCATCGCAAAGGCACTGAAGATTGCGTCGGGGATATGTATCTATACGAATGAGAATATCACGATAGAGGAGCTTGCATAGTATGGACAGTCTTACTCCGAAGAAGATCGTCTCCGAACTCGATAAATTCATTATCGGGCAGAACAGGGCAAAGAAGGCGGTCGCAATTGCCCTGAGAAACCGCTGGAGGAGACAGCAGCTTGCACCCGAGCTCAAGGACGAAGTGCTCCCCAAGAACATCCTCATGATCGGCCCTACCGGCGTCGGAAAGACCGAGATCGCCAGGCGCATATCCCGTCTTGCCGCGGCGCCGTTCATTAAGGTTGAAGCATCGAAGTTTACCGAAGTGGGATATGTCGGCAGGGACGTGGACTCGATGATCAGGGACCTTACGGAGATATCCGTCAATATGGTGAAGAACGAACATCTGGAGAGGATCGGCGAAAAGGCCAAACAGCTCGCGGAAGAGCGCCTGCTTGACCTGTTGCTTCCCGGACCCCGGCAGATGCGCATGCCTGAACAGACGGATGAGGAACGCGACGCCCAGAAGGAGACGCGGGAACGTCTCAGGGAGCAGCTCAGAAACGGCAAGCTTGATTCCCGGTCCGTAGAGATCGAGGTGAAGGAACGGAGCATGCCTTTTGGCGTGATCTCAAATGTAGGGCTTGAAGACCTTGAGATGAACCTCAAATCGATGCTGGGGAACCTTATGCCGGAAAAGGCCAAGAGAAAAAAGGTCCGGGTTCCGGAGGCTCTGGTGCTCCTGGAGCAGGAGGAATCTAACCGGCTGATAGATATGGACAAGATCACCCAGGAAGCGCTCCTCCGGGTAGAGCAGTCGGGCATTGTCTTTGTTGATGAGATAGATAAGATCGCCAGCAAGGGGAGCGCCCACGGGCCGGACGTTTCCCGAGAGGGCGTACAGAGGGACCTGCTGCCGATTGTCGAGGGATCGACCGTGACGACCAAGCATGGTCAGGTGAAGACCGAGCATATCCTCTTTATCGCGGCAGGCGCGTTTCATACTGCCAAACCCTCTGATCTGATCCCCGAGCTCCAGGGGCGGTTTCCGATCCGCGTGGAGCTGGAGGCGCTTGGCAAGGAAGATTTCATGAGGATCCTCACGGAGCCACATAACGCACTGGTGAAGCAATATACTGCCCTTCTTGCGACCGAGCACGTCATCATAGACTTCACCGCTGACGCGGTAGAGGAGATATCAGAGATCGCTGCTGTCGTAAATGACAAGACGGAGAATATCGGAGCGCGGAGGCTTCATACTATTCTCGAGAAGCTCCTCGAGGATATTTCCTTTGACGCACCGGAAAAAAAGGGTGACCAGGTGGTCATTGACCGGAACTATGTCAGGGATAAGTTGGGTGAGATCGTAAAGGATGAAGACTTGAGCAGATATATACTGTAAACCGTGCAGAGTGATTAGTGTCAGTGTCCGCAGTAATGAGAGATAACCATAGGCTTCGTCGTTTCTTGCTGCATGCCGCTCTTTGCTCCATGCTCTCTGCTGTACTTTCGTCCTGTGCCCCCGTAAAGTATGACATCCAACAGGGCAAGCTCGCAAAGTTCTACGTAGTCGCTTCCTGGTATGGCCCTGAATTTCAGGGCAGGCCGACCGCATCGGGAGAGATATTTGACATGAATTCCATGACCTGTGCGCATAAAGAACATCCGTTTGGCACAAGGCTTCTGGTTACCAATACCGCAAACGGCAAATCAGTGGAATGCATCGTCAATGACCGCGGGCCGTTCGTGAAAGGACGGGATATAGACCTTTCTCTGGCCGCTGCACGGAAGATCGACCTTGTTAGTGCCGGCACTGCGCCGGTAATGATAGAAGTGCAGGGCAGAGACAGCTCATACGTAAAGACGGTGAAGGTTCAGGCAGTTGATAAGAGGGGGCCGTTTGCCATACAGGTGGGTTCCTTCACTGACAGCACCAACGCCGTCCGTCTCAAGTCCGCACTCGGGCTCGATAATCCCAACACGTACATCCAGGAAATACGTCTGAATGGCAACACCTTTTACCGGGTAAGGGTAGGGAATTTCGATCAGTGGAATGCAGCGATGGAGACCGCCGAAAAACTGGGACAGGAGGGGTATCCCGCGCTGATTCTTAAGGCTGACATCGAAATATAAGAGCGGAGCGCCTGTTAAAATAGACACTTTTTTGTGTACAATTCCCTATGAAACGATATGACGATGTTGTTGAATTCCATGGCCATTCCTGCCCGGGACTCGCGCTCGGCTACCGGGTTTCCCGGAGGGCGCTCCGGGAGTTCGGTGACCGCGCCGAAGACGAGGAGATCGTTTCCATAGTGGAAAATAACTCCTGCGCGGTCGATGCAGTGCAGGT
>VEOY01000105.1 GCA_012026685.1 Nitrospirota bacterium | reverse complement strand
TGAGCCGTGGCGAAGTCGCCCTCCGCCTTCTTGACCCATTCCTTAGTGAGGGGCTTCATAAAGAACTTTGCCTCTCTTGAATATTTCGCGCAGGAAGAAATCGTTTTGAGCGAGGCGTTTTTCCACTTGGCGCGGCGTCCGCACGATAAGATCCACCGGTATGGACGGTCTCACTGATTCCAAGATCTCTACTGTCTTATAGACCGCCTTTCCACTAAACGGCATAACCACAAGAAAATCGACGTCAGACTCCCTGTCGGGTCTGCCATAAGCATAAGATCCGAAAAGAATTATTTTCTCGGGACTGTACTTCTCGACTATGCTTTTCTTGATCTTATCGATTTCCCTTAATACCTTAGCTTTGCTCATCGAAAAACCTCTCTCATAATTTTACCCCTCAAAAAATTATAGCAGATAAAGGGAGCTGGCATACAATGAATCATATGTTGTTGTCAAGATACAACCAGAATTTCTTGAGTGACTTGATAAAGGGGCACTTGTTATCAGTAACGACCAGAAATCCTCGTCCTGAGCTGAGCGTGCTTGAGGGACCCTTAATCTTGTGATAGAGTTTGGTTATCGGCAGTAAAATCCATAGGGATTCTTGCTTTCTCGCGCATTGGCGCTGTGATTGTCACGATGGAGAATGATAGTACATATCTCAGTTCTTGCAAAAAAGCTGTCATTCCCGCAAGCGGAGCGCGTCGGGAATCCTTCAGAAAATAAAGAAAGATTCCGGACAAGCCGGAATGACAAACTACTCGCTTATGATTAGATTTTAATTTTGAGATCGGTTTCAAGAACCTTTGTATGGAGGAGGAAGTTATGAGCAGCGATGAAGATAACCATGAGTGTAAGTGTGGAAAAGGACTGACCCGGCGCCAGTTCCTCACCTCTGCCGGGGCAGGCGCGTTGGTTGTTACCGCCTCCGGCCATCTTGGAAAAGACCAGGAGGCTTCCGCGGCTGTTATCAAGTCCGGGGAAGGGACCAAGATAACCCTCCTGATCAACAACAAACACTACCAGATGCTCGTGGAGCCGCGATGGTCGCTCCTGTATGTGCTGAGGGAAGAGCTGGGCTTCACGGCCACAAAGGAAGGCTGCGGACGCGGCGAGTGCGGAGCATGCACGGTGCTGATCGACGGCATACCCAGGTACGCCTGCATGACCCTTGCGGTTGAAGCCGAGGGAGCTGAGATCACGACGCTGGAGGGCTTGATGAAGGGAGAGGATCTCGGGCCGGTCCAGAAGGCGTTTGTTGAGCATGATGCCTTCCAGTGCGGATACTGCACGCCCGGCCAGATCATGGCAGTGGAGGGCCTCCTGAGGAAAGAGCCGCATCCGACCGTTGAACAGATCAGGCAGGGGGTAAGCGGCAATCTCTGCCGCTGCGGGGCCTACACCCATATCTTTGACGCTGCCAGGCGCGCAGCTGAGATGAAGAAAAGCGGTGCAGTATGAATGAATCTGAACGGAACATCTACTACCTTCGCGGCATCCCGGTCCCCGAAACCCCTCTTCCCGGCAAGGACCCTGCTTCATGGAAAAAGACCGAGATCGTAGGAACGCGCATCCCCAAGGTTGACGCCTATGAGCGTGTCAGCGGGACCGCGCTTTATCCATCAGATATCCACCTTCCCCGGATGCTGTATGCGGCTGTCCTCCGCTGTCCTCATCCGCACGCTGAAGTGATGAAAGTGGACACATCAGCCGCCGAAGGCATGCCCGGCGTGCGTGCCGTTATCAGCGGAAAATCGTCCGACACTGATCTTGAATGGTGGTATTCAAAGGAGATAAAGGCAAAGATATTCGATCCCATATGCAGGTTCGAAGGGGAAGAGATCGCAGCGGTAGCGGCTGAAACAGCATATCAGGCGTGGGACGCGGTGAGAGCGATCAGCGTGGAGTATAAGGTCCTCCCCTTTATCGCCGAAGAGTCAAAGTCTCTCGATAGTTCCTCTCCCCTGCTCCATCCCGGCGGAAATACGGCAAAGACGGACAAATACTCGCGCGGGGACGTTGCGGCCGGCTTCAGCGAGGCGGACGTTGTCATTGATGAGACCTACCGGACAGAATGCGAACTCCATACGCCGATGGAACTTCATGGATGTGTGGCGAGCTGGGACGGCGACCGGCTTACGATATGGGAGTCGGCGCAGGGTGTATATTCCATTCAGTCCCGCATTGCCGAGATACTGGGGCTTCCCCTCTCCAAGGTCAGGGTCATTGGGCATTACATGGGGGGAGGTTTCGGCAGCAAGCTCCAGCCCGGAAAGTATACGGTCATCGCTGCGCTCCTCGCAAAGAAGACCGGACGTCCGGTCAGACTCTTCCTCACAAGAGAAGAGACGTTCCTCGCTGTCGGCAACAGGCCTCCTGCCATAATGCGCCTCAAGGCCGGAGTGAAGAAAGACGGCACCCTTATTGCTCTCGAATTCTCCTGCACTGCAACAGGCGGCGCCTATCCGGCCGGCGGAACGAGCCTGGTCGACTGGCTTGTCAGAGACCTTTACCTCTGCCCCAATGTGAAGACCGAGATGAAAGACGTATATATAAACGCCGGCCCTGCGCGGCCGTTCCGCGCTCCGGGCCATCCCCAGGGAGCATGGGCCCTTGAGCAGATTATGGACGCCCTGGCTGAAAAGATCGGGATGGACCCGGTTGAACTCAGATTGAAGAATATTCCGTCCTACAGCCAGGGACGTGAAGGGAATCCACCTTACACGTCGACAGGGCTCAGGGAATGCCTTAGCGAGGGAGCAAAGGCCTTCGGATGGGAGCAGGCGAGAAAGCACAGCCGCGGGTCTGAGGAAAACAGTCACGTGAAGAGGGGAGTGGGTGTGGCAGGCGGCCTCTGGTTTGCCGGAGGAGGCAATCCTCCTTCAACCGCGGTGGTTAAGCTTTTTTCTGACGGGAGCGTGAACCTGAACATGGGCGCCAGCGATATCGGCACCGGGACAAAGACGATAATGACCATGATCGTGTCCGAAGAGCTGGGCGTGAAGCCGGAGATGGTCCAGATCGAATACGCTGATACGGCTTCAACACAGTATGCAACGCCGAGCGGCGGGTCCAAGACCGTCCCGACAGAAGGTCCGGCTGTCCGTGCAGCTGCGGTCAGCGTGAAGCAGCAGCTCCTTTCTCTTGCAGCAGCTGACCTGAAGACCGATGATACGTCCCTTACGCTCAGGGGCGACGAGGTCATTTCCCTGAAGGATCCATCAATGAAGGTGAAGATCCGCGACGTCACGAGTTTGAAAAAGCGGGGTGTCATTGTCGGTGTTGGCTACCGCGGCCCAATCCCGGAGGGAAAGGTGGTCAATCCCTTTGCAGCCCAGTTCTGTGTAGTCGAGGTGAATACCAGGACCGGAGAGGTGAAGATCCTGCGCTTCCTCGGCTGTCATGACAGCGGCAGGGTGATGAACCGTCTCACGTATGATAACCAGGTCTTCGGCGGGATCACCATGGGGATCGGGCTCGCCATGACAGAGGCGCGTGTCCTCGACCGGGACCAGACAGGGAAGATGGTGAACAGGAACCTGCACGACTACAAACTCCCGACCAGCCTTGATGTCCCGGCTGAAATGACATCTCTCCCCATAGAGAAGCCGGACGACACAGCGAACACGATAGGGGCAAAGGGCCTTGGAGAGCCGGTAACGATCCCGACCGCTGCGGCTGTTGCCAATGCAGTGTACGATGCTGTTGGCGTCAGGATGACCGGAACTCCGATCACGCCGCTTCAGCTGAGCCTTGCCATCGAAAAGCGTGTAAAGGAGGGATCGAAATGACGCCGGGATTTTCCTACCAGCGGGCAGCGTCGATCAAGGATGCAGTGACCGGACTTTCAACAGGCAAGGCACGGATCCTTGCCGG
>VEOY01000035.1 GCA_012026685.1 Nitrospirota bacterium | reverse complement strand
GCGCTGCAGCCTCCAAGGCAGTCCTCATAGCTGCCGCATGATGCACACTTGCCGGTCGGCTTCTTGTTCCGCATCTTCTCGAGCACTGCCGAATTATCCCAGACCTCTTTCAGTTCGTCGGTAACGATGTTGCCGATCACGATAGGGATAAACCCGCAAGGGGTGATGTCGCCGTTTGACTTGATATTCAGGGAGAGCTTGCCGCAGACACTTCCCTTTACCAGGGAGTCCGTCTCGGTCTTCATCCCCAGAGAAGCAATGATGGGGTCGTCAAGCGAGATCTCAAGCCCTCTGATATCCTGCTTCGCCTTCATCGCAGCAAGGTAGAATTCTTTCCATTCCTCTGCCGACAGGTCCAGTTCATCCTTGTTGGAATACCCGAGCCCGGAGCATTTGAAATTGTGGAAGTTCAACTGGTGCACACCGTGCTGCAAGGCAAATGAGATCAGCTCCCGGATTGCCGTATGGTTGATCTTGCAGATTACCGTTGAAAGTGATGTCTTTATGCCTGCATCCTTCAGATATGCAAGGGCGGCAACAGCCCTTACGTGACTTCCCCTGATACCCCGGAATTCGTCATGGACTTCCGGCAGGTGGCTGTCAAGGCTGATACCAACCTTTGAAAATCCGGCCGCCTTGAGCTCCCGCGCCTTTTCAGCGTCAATAAGATATCCGTTGCTGTTCATAGATACCCTCAGCCCCCGCTGAGATGCAAACGAAGCGATATCCAGCAGGTCTTTGCGCAAAAGCGGCTCGCCGCCACCAAAATTAATAGATAGAACGCCGGCGGCAATGATCTTTTCTATGCTTCTGAACAGTGTCTTCCCTTCGAGCTCCTCTGACGGATCGGTCCTGCTGTAACAGTGCCGGCATTTGAAATTGCAGGTGTTCGTAACCGCCCAGTTGATAGTCAGCGGCGCTTTCAGGAAATTACTTTTCATATCGAATAAAACCTTTCTGTTCAAGTTCGTCAAGGAACGACGTCGCATCCTGCCGCAGAACATCCGGCTCCACATCGAACACGGTGATGAGCTCGGCAACGATGTCTTCCATACCCCTCCCGTCGCATCGTTTCCAGATCTCCGTCCCGAGGACGTTCAGCGACAACATGATACCGTCAGCGAACAGAACCGAGGTTCCCACTTCAGATACATTTTCTCCCTGCGCAAGCCCTTCATATGCTTCAGCTTTCGGCTCGTCTTCCTCTCTCCAAAGGACCTCAGGATTTCTGATTATCCTCATCAGTCACCCGAAGCCGTAATGGACGCGATCACCAGATTATCATTCGAGGCATTGCGTATCCCGTGCTCCTCAAGGGGGGGCACAATAACGATCTTCCCGCTGTCAATGAGCTGCGTCTTTCCTCCGGCAAGAAATTCGCCCCTGCCTTCCATAATGATCCAGATATGGTTTCCGTGATGGGTATGCGTAATGATTTCCTGTCCGGGTTTCATGCAGATAAGATTTATGTTCGCATGATCGTCTGCCCATATGGTTTCGTGATGTCGTTTTTCATCGCTAAACTTCTTCAGCATCTGTACATCCAGGATCGTTGTTTTCATAATTCCCCTTTATTCTTTTTTATTATTTTCTGCATATGCGCCGCGTAATGTATGCTGTGTTATGCCTTGTGCACAAGTTTCAGGATCCTGCCGAGAGCAATTGACGCTCTGTTCAGAAAATACGACGCCGTCCCTACGGGGAGTTCGCCGGCACGTTCAACATATCCGGAGTAGGTAATACCATAACGGGAAGACAGCTGATTCGCAGCCTTCAGGTCCCTGCTGCCAGCCGGCTGGTCCCCGGCCACGACCAGCATGCTCTTTCCATCCCCGGTAAACCTGGAGACAGTCTCCAGCTCGGCATCGGAAAGATATGCGACCCGTTCCGACTCTCCAAAGAATATCCACAGCTGATTGTATGCTCCAAGCAACTGCGCGGTGATCTCAGGGGTTTCCCGTCTGTCTGTGACTTTGACATTAAACCCTCTTCCCTCAAGGGCCGCGAGGATAGTGCCGCTAAATGCATCCTTGTCCAGCCCGGCTGTATGGAACGTATCATAGATCAGGATATTTTTTTCAGATGAATTGCCGTTTTGTTCCAGCCATTCCGCTATATTCTGTATATACCTCCTGTTATCGCACTTGCCTGCAGGAGCACCCAGGAACCTCCCGAACCCGGAATCAAAGACAATGCCTCCCTGTCCCTCCAGTGTATTCGTATAGGTTGCGATCATACCTTTATTGTCCGGGTCCATGACGATTTGCACATTCTTATCCTGCTTATAGATTACAGATGATCTTCCTCCGGAGAGTGACCTGATCTCCCTTAAAAGAGGATTGCCCATATCAGCATAGGGAACAAATACAAGAAATTGAAATGCGTAGGAGATGATGAGCGTCCCCACGATACAGACGAACATATAGAGAAAAAAGACCCTCTTCTTGAATATCGTCCAGAACATCACGAGTGTTGGCATGGCCGTCACCGGGCCGCCTATCATGAAAGCCAGCCCCGCACCTGCGTCAAGAGTCCCGTTCAGAGAGCTTTTGATGTGGTAAAGAATGGTCGATGCGCTGATCTGGTGCAGGAATATGGGAACAGATCCAAGAGTGACCCAGGCGATATCGAACGGGTCCCGTTGGCCAAACAGATGGTAAACCCATTTGTTCGGCATGTACCTCTCGACAATAGCTCCTATCGCAACTCCTACCAGAACATATTTCCCCACCATCCAGAGCATCTCCGATGACTTCGCGAGGAAAACGACAAACATATTCTTTGTTTTGGCAGCGACCCGATGCCCGAACTTCTGTTTACAATTGCACCGCAGACGTTCGTCAGGATATGCTTCATCATGGAAGTCACCTCTGGGTATGGCCCCTTCGATAAATATGGCATCAGTTTTAAATCCCTTGTTCCTGAGCAGATGGGTCACAACCCCCGCAAACATTCCCATGGAAAATGCTGCGATGGTCCTGATGACCGTCCATTCCGGTCCAAGATCGTTCAGGGTCAGCAGATAGGTAGAGGGGCTCAACAACGGGGAAGTTACAAGGAGGGCCATGACCGGGGCCAGGGGAAATCGCGCAAACAGGAGGCTCACTGCAGTGGTCAGGGTCCCGCATGCGCACAGAGGTGTTATCATGCCGACCAGAGATGCGAAAAAAACACTCAGGATGCCAAACCGTTTCAACGTGGCTTGAAGCTTGACGGCGATCTTGTACGTGCGTATATATCCGGCCAGGAGTATCCCGACAATGAAATAGGGAAGTACATCCCATAACTCTGCAAGAATGCCGTGTCCATCAAAGAATAGATTCCATATCTCACTGCCCAGCAGGAGGAGAAACGACCTCTGCGCTAACTCCGGAGTTTTCGTCTGCTCTGACGGTCCATAGCCCCAGACATGCCAGATGATCAAAAAAAGGGAAGCCAGTATCATGAAAAGAAGGGCAGTGTTCGCGGCCCGGGAAGGCTTCCCGTGGACTTCGCACTCCCCCGTTCTTCTCAATGCGATCGTTTTCAACTGCATTACCGCCGGCTCCGTTTGAGGTGCGCACTCATGCTAGTCGACTCCCGCCTGAAATCCATGGGCAAAGGTTTCGCCCCTCCGCCGATACAGGAGTCCGATGACAAATAATGCGCAAAGGCCGATCAGGACTGCGACCTTTCCCTCATAGGGAGTACCTTCGGCGGTTCCGCCAAGACCCCAATTCTGCACGAGCGCAGCGCCGGTCAGCATGCCGAGAGCAACAGCCCCCGCGTCAGTATCCCCCTGCCCGGCCAATATCAACTGCCGGAAAGGACAACCCTTTATGAGGGCAGATCCGAAGCCAACCATGACCATACCAAGAAAATTCCAGACATAGCTCTCATTCGAGCTCGGTTGGCCATGCCAGCCAAGTGAAAAGGTTCCTGTAAGAAGACTCACAATAACGGCGAACAGAAAAAATGAGCCGATGCCGATCGCGTGGCCTGTAGACCTCGGGAAAAAGGCTTTTTCTCTCGGGCCTGACATAAAGAGCCTCGCAAACCCGCCGGTTATGCAGAACCCGGTCCTCTGAGACAGCGCCCCAACCCCGAGACCCGCAAGGAGAGAAAGATACACTGGCGCATACTGGGCGCCTGAGCCTTTACTGCTCAGCGAGATAAAGACCGGCTTCCAAAGAAGAAACACGAGCAGCAGCACCATAAGACCGGGCATCAATAACGCATTTGCTGCCGGCAACGAGGACGATTTCCCGAGGGTAAAACCACTTACGAGAAACTTCAGCCCTATATATACCCCTACCGCAAGTCCCGCAATGCCGACCAGAGCGGTAAGGTCACCGGCTGCGGTCCTGAACACCATTTTTATGGGGCAACCTAAAAACACTGCGCATCCGACGATCATGAGAATCCCGACAAAATACCTGAGAAGAGGGGAACTTCCGCCGGAGGCACTGAATTTTCCTCTATGCAGAGCCATCAAGAAAGAACCGATGACGAACCCGCTGATCTCCGGCCTCAGATACTGCATCCGTATATTTCCATGGAGCCCGATAGAACCGGCAATATTTTCCATGAAGCACGAAACACAAAAACCCGTATTGGCAGGATTGCCTAACAGGCTCAGGATTACTCCGGAAACGCCGATGACAGCCCCGGTAAGAAAAAACATCGCCTTGGAACGATTATACGGTCCCTGCGCAGCCGCTTTTCTGTTCATCTTTTCCAGCACTGCAGTTCCTCCGTGTTTTTCAGTTAGATCGTCAGACATGTACATTACCTCTTCGGCGCGAACAACGGTCTTTGCTCACCTTCAAGAGCAGCTGCCCGCGATCCTTCTCTGGAGATAATAGATGGTCTTTCTGTCGCTCTTCATCGACTCATCTCCCGGATTAAGTCGCATCCTCCGGTCAATCTCGTCCAGGGCCTCTTTGACAGCTGTCTTCAGTTTTTTCCCCTGAAAAAGAGGGGTCTTTTTATCGAGGTAGTCAGGATTAAGATCAGTCGCCTCTTTGAATTCGAACATCGCCTTTACGGGATCCTGCTTCCTCATGAAGACATCGCCCATCAGCATGTGCGGCTCCCCTTCATACGGATACTGCTGTATCAGCTCCTTGAGCAGCGCTTCAGCTCTGCCGAAATTGTCCGCATCCATGAGATTTCTGACCAGCTTCACCCTGCTGTCCAGATCACCGCGCACTGCCGGGACATCAGCGGTCCCGGTTCTCTGCTGCGTCTGCCTCTCAGGCTTTGCCTCGCCCATATGTCCGGTTATCAGCGCGAATGAGCTGATAATGAGGATCACTATGGCCCAGATCGAAACCCTGTCAATCGTATCCATCAGTACCTCTGATACGGCGGCATATTGGTCCTCTTCGCCATGTCGCGGACGATGTTAAAATCCTTGTCCTTGATATCTTCATAGCCGTCCACATTCGCCCGTTCGAGGATACGGACCACTTCACCGTCGACCTCTACGGTATCGTCCTTCTTGAGACCCAGGAGAGCCTGTTTGAAGCGCTTTGCAAAACCTTCATCTATCTTTTGGGTAACGCCGAAATTGCAGTACGGAATAGGCTCCCCTTCAGCAATGATCGTGAAATCATTCTGATCGATCCTTCCGTCCTTCGCCATCCGTTCAAAATCGAGCAATGGGGCAGCACCTGCATCGAATTTCCCGAGGAGAACGCCATAAATGACCTTTTCATGTTTAAAGGTTCCCGCCGGTATCGAATAAAATGCGAGGCCGTTCTCGGGATCGATGCCGTTTTTGATCAGGATATCTGCCTGCGTCATGTAGGAGGTCGGGCCGAGCATCGGCCCGAAAACCATGGACTTGCCCTTGAGGTCGCCTACGCCCTGTATGTTACTCTTCTTCAGTGAGATGATCAGACCCTTCGCCCGAGAACCGAGAGAACCTGCTTTTTCTGCAGCAAGGATCTCAACCCCCTGGTTTCTGTTCATGATGACATAGAGGAGAGAGTTGGTATGCGTAAAATCAAGCTTATCCACCTCTCTCGTGAAATCGACCGTATCAATGGCCCTGGCTTCAAAGTGCACACCCAGCTTTTTGCTCAGGTAGGCGGTAAGTGGCCTGAACCGTTCAAGCGTCTCCTGTTCGCTGTTGCAGATCATTTAGCCGATCGTATAGATTCGCTTCTCCTCTATTGCCGACGGTGCATGACAGGAGACGAGGAGAAAAAGTATCAGAACGAATACACGTGATCTTCTGTTCATCTTTATACCCGAAATGGCATCAAACGCAGATCCCGGATTCAACGCTGAAACCGTTGCCCCTGGAACCCGGAATGACATCTTCACGGAAAACCCTCTCTCTTTCTACATCGACAGATTGCATCGGTCCGTGAGATGCAAAATATGTGCCGAACACCCCTGAGCTACTTATTCGCACGGAGCCTCCTTGCGCAATACCACATCGAGCCTGCCCCGGTAACAAAAAACCCAAAGTATACATAAGGTCGTCCGGGATCCTTCGTGATCTGAAAGCCCGCAAACCGCAGGCCGTTTTCGTCTGAATCAACATTTGTATTATAAAAACTAAGTTTTTCCCATGTCAACGGACTGTTGACTTCTGATGTTCCCTCTGCTATTATTGCTGAATTTTTTGAAATTGCCAGGTCCACCCGCACCATCTTCAGGAATGGGTTCTTATAGGCCACCAGCTTGAAGTCATAGGGAAAATCCTGCGGAAGTTCTCTTGCCCCTTCCGTATCGGCAAAACCGAGGGGCTGATCTCCCTGAAAGACGCTGAGCCTGAGATTCGCCGCCGGAAGTTCCAGATAATCTGCCTTGACCGTATACGGTGATAGCTGGAATGTCTCTCCTGTCTTCAACTCGAAGAGATTGACCTTTACGTCACCCCTGAGCACGCCTACCCGAACCGGAACGGGATAATAATCGATATGTATTTTTCGCACCAGCAGGTCAACTCCCAGCGGAATGTCCTTCTGCAGGTCCCACCGGTACGCGCTATTAACAGACGTCCCCTCATAGACATTCACCGTTGCCACATATCCGAACGAGCTTGCCACCCCTCCGGCAAGGACGAGGACCGTTCCCGCATGCATGACGATGACCGGTTTTGAAAGGACACGGGACCTCTTCAGCGTGCACAGCACCAGGTTCAGTGCCATGACAGAGAGGACCACGCTGCCCGGCCAGCCCAGCTGTATGTCATTGGTCTTCATGAACGTTTTCGGGAGGAGGATGACACAGAGCAGCAGGAACAGGCTGATCGCTAATGCTCTCGATGCAAGAAACCTATAGGACCGTTCAAACAGACTCGACGATCTCGACACGGGGTATATCTGTCAGATCAGCTTCTTCGACTTGAGGAAATCACGCGCAACCGTCTTCGGCTTTTCACCGCCTTCTGCTGATTTGATCAGTCTCGCGTACGATTCATCATCGATCATGCCCCCGAGTTTGTTGATGACCCTCGGAAGAACAGGGAAATTGTTGAGGATATCAACCCTCAGTATTGTCGCTGTATAAGAACGGGATGTCGTACCGCTGTTGCCGGTAAATCCGAACGGCTTAAGCCAGATCATCCCTTTTTCCTTTTCATATGCTGCTTTCACAAACTCATACGCTTTTTTGGGATCAGTTTCGGCAGGCTGGTTCAGAAGTTTCATTGCCCTCGCAGTGTTTTCAATGGCAATATCGACCTGCTTGCCCTGCATGGCATCATAGAGCTCCTGCGTGCTCTTATAATACACTACCGATACCGTCGTTCCGGTCCTCTCCGTGATGAGAGAAGCGAGCATTTCAGACAAGACTTTGCCCTCAGAGGAATTCAAAACTCCGATGTGCAGCAATTTCCCAACGCAGGCATCCGACTGGACCCCAAAAAATACTACCAATAGTGAAATAACAACTGCGACCTTTTTCATGACCTGCTACTCCTCTGCTTTTGTCCTCTTCTTAACAGAACATTCACGTTATTTATTATACTCAATACTATGTAATAAAAGAAAATGGAAGACTCTTACCTGCCGTCTCCGATCCTTCTCAGAATATCCATGTCCGTATTGCCGGTATCGACCGTCACCTTCTTGTCGATTACGAAATCATTACCCGGAGGAAATATTATTGCACTTCCGATGTAGTATGTGCCACGGGGAATGAAAAGAGTATAACGCCCGTCCTTATCAACCCATGCAGAAACGTAATTCGGGATTCCGCTCAACTTCTCGTTCCTGTTTGCTATCGCATATACACCCGTGACCGGAGCACCCTGATCATCAATGATCCTGCCCCTTAATCTGGCAGGGCCTTCCCGTTCCTTTGCGTGCATTATGACAGCCTCTTTCAGATCAGTGACAATGATCTGCATATCGACCTCGCCTCCCGGTAAAGCTTCGATCTCCTTCGGTTCGCCTGAATGCTTGTCTCCGGGCATGAGGGGGCCAAATCCATCAGCCTTTTTCAGGCGCGCCACTACCCAGTATTTACCCGGCAGCACTGACAGACGGAACAGCCCATCCCGTCCTGTCGGGGCTGAAATGAAATCAGCCGATCTCCTCACCTCGGGGCTTGCGTAGACAAACACCATCGCGCCTTCAACTGCTTTTCCTTCAACATCAGCGACCTTGCCTTTAATTACGGCCTTGTCTTCAGCATAGAGCGCTGAAACGCCGGGAAAAATGACATGCACTACAGCAATGAGAAGAAGAGCGAAGAAGCTATATCGGACAGGCGCACATAAAAAATCACGATTCATTTTCCCGTTACTCCCCGCTCACCTGACTGTCGCACCTGCCCCATAGACGTATCAGGAGAAAACTCTATGCTGAAGGGCTGCTGTTCAAAAGGCTCATAGAGAACAGTGCCAATACCGGGTTCCCTTCGGGCGTCATATATCGTATCCGCCGGGATGAGCGTTCCCCACCAGTTCTTTATTGCATGAACGTCCTCATCATTAAAATCACCGAGCCGGACATTGTACTCGCTGTTGGCAAAAAGATTGTTTTTCGTAATGGTCAGGCCGCTTCCCTTTTCCCTCACGAAGATCCCGGTGCCGTTTCCGGTGAGCACGTTTCCGGTAATAAGGGCGGTGCCCCTGAATGCCCTGATCCCGATCCCGTTCTTCTCAAAAAGAGAATGTCTTATCTCTATCGGACCGCTGGTAAAGCGCAAGCCGCCTCCATTGTTCCGGAACGTGCAGTTTTCTATCGTGATGTCAGTAAAATGTATGTGCAGCGCCCAAGTGGCGTTCTCAAAAAGACAGTTCAAAAATTCGCTGCCTGTCGCGTGGTCGAGGAGTATCTCCTGCCATAAGTCAGGTCCCTGCCCCTGAAAAGAAGTGAAGGAAATGCCGGCATCTTTTTCCCCTCTGGCGAGGATCTTCCCTTTTGCCGCGATTCCGGCGCCCTCTGAAAAAAGCACTCTGGACTTTGGGGATATGACAAGATTTACGCCCGGGTCGACTGAAATCGTCTCTTTTATCACGACGTCGCCATACCACTTCGTGTCTGCGGACAGCCTATTGAGAGGCCACGTAAAGGCAATGGGTTTGTCGAGCATGGGCAGATAATCAGCCCTGCCTTTTGACGGGTCCTTTTCCTTGTCGTAGATCGTTGCCCGCACATCTCCCCCGCCCCACCAGTTCATGCGGGCTGACACATCTGTCGCACCGTCTATGCCCAAGTTGTACAGCCCGTTACGGAGGACATTATTGCCGGTAATGACCCCCTGAAATGACAAAACTCCGATCCCCCGCTCAGCATTATCGGTAATGAGATTCCCCTGAATGGCACCGCTGGAATCCTGAATGTTCATGCCGTTGATACCGTTTCCCTGAATGACGTTGCCACTGATCTCAACGCTTTCTGTGCCTTTTAACGACATCCCGGACTCAAGGTTGTGTGAAATCACATTATCCGTATATTCCCCGTAGAAGGCATCGGACACCATGACTCCATGCCTGTTGCCATCTATGAAGTTCCGGTCCACGATGGGGAGTCCTTCCCTCACTCTCATGCCCTCGAGGTAATTATTCACGATCGAAGTGCCCCTGAGTGTAATGCTGTTACGGAATATGTTCATGCCTGCATAGTTGTGATATATAACATTATCAGAAAATATGATCTCAGAATCCCTCGCCTGAAACGCGCTCTTGTTGCGGTAAAACCAGGTCCCTCTTATCTCTACGACCGATTCCTGGAACTGCATCCCACGATAATTGTTGCGCAACACCGAATCAGCGACGGCAACATTCGAAAAATGGAAATGCAATCCGCGGTATGCATCCTCGATCTGGCAATATTCGATCAGGTTCTGCCCTTTGTCGCTGTTCAGGATATTGATCGAGTCCCAGTCGCCCATCTTTCCCTGTTTTTCAGAAGACCGAAAGATGATAGGGTTCTCTTTTGTGCCCTTTGCAATGATACTCCCTTGAACAAGCAGCCCATTCTCGCCAATGCCATCCTTATTGGTGTCTTTCCGGCTGAACTCAATGACAGTACCGGGCAGTATGATCAAGCGCGAATTTTCCGGAACCCGGATGATGCCATTCACCTGGATCCTCCCCTGCCAGACCGTCATGCCCAGCATGGCCTCGTCAGCATACACCCGGCTTTTTCCCCTATTCTCCGGTCCGGCAGAATACTCCCTTTCCTGGAGATGATAGTCCTTTGCTGCAGAAGTAAACCTGTCCTTCTTCCTGTTTTCCTTAATGATATTTTCCGTGCTCTCGATCTTTGCCCCGTTCAGCAGAAAGACGCCGTAATCGTTATCCTCCACCCTCGTTGTCGTCACCCTGGCAACTGCTTCATGCCCCTGTACGGTGATGCCATAGCGGTTCTGTTTGAGGAGAGAACCACTCATGACCAGAGACCCCCTGAGAACGTATACACCAGTCTCAGCATCACTGATGATGGTGGAATCCAGAACAGCCTTTCCGCCGTCAACGATGATCCCTGCCCACGCTGATCTTTTTTCCCCTTCCACGAGAAACTCTACCGGAGATGCCTTCTCTCCGTTGGCTATGAGCGAACCCCTGACGGTGATCTCCGTGAGCGATGACACATATTCCGGGTCGGTCTTTGTACTTTCGGCGGGGATCACGCGTATTTTTGTGCCAGGCTCAATGGTAAGAGTGACGCCCTCGGAGACAAGGATGTCATCGGTAATGAAGACCGTTCCTGACCAGGTAGTATCAGATTTCAATACCGTGGCGAACACAGGAAAAGGCAGCAGAACCAGAAGGAACCCACACATGGTCAGGCCAATCTTATTCAATTCGCTGCTCCGTCCTGAACAGTTTAATGCATACTTGCTCTTTGCCCGGAAAGATGAAAAATGAGGGAAAACGTTCAACCAGATAGCGGGCCGGCGAACGGAAAGACAACTGCTCGCTGCCTTTGCATAAATGAGACAACTGATGATCCAATGTATCATGCATCCCGATCGACCTCATAATAATGGAGAACGTCTATGCTACTTCTGCCGCTAAATGATCAGAAGTGATGAGAATGCCCGGACATGATGATCTTAAAAACAGAAATATGTATCCCCTTACGGTTCTCTCCTGTCTTGATGCTGACCGGTTTGCCGTCCTTATACACACCCGCGAGTTCCTCAGGCGAAAGGGGTCCCCCTCCGTAACCAACACGCGCCATCAAATAATACTTGCCACCCCGGTTGACCCTCAGGACATACTTGCCATCCTGATCGGACGGGTCAGAAACAAAGAGAGGCTTTTCGAGCATTTCAGGCGTAGCATAGGCATACACCGCCATCCCTTTCACCGGCTTGCCCTCTTCATCCCGAATGGTTCCCTCTACAGAAGTGATCCCTTTTTTGGCGAGCGATGCACGGCTGAATTTCTCGGCCTCGTTGATCAGGCCGAGATTGATAACGGAATTTTTCCAGACCGTCAGCATTTTTGGATTTCCCTTTTTATCCGAGCTTATGAAAAAATAATCGCCTTCCGCAGGCGGCCCCAGAGCTTCCCCTGAGCTCCTCTCAATAGCGCCCATGTAGTATGTGCCTTCAGGGAGTTTTGCGGTAAATCTCGAGTTTTGGTCCAATTTGAACGAATAGGCAGGGACCAGCCAGTATTTTGTTGCAGATGGCGGCGGTCCGGACTCGGCATGGTAAAAAAATACCAATCCGCCCATCATCGGCCCCACACCCTTGATACCTATCTCCCCGGTCACCGTACTGGCATTCGGGTCAGTGAACACCCCCGGGGCAAATCCACTGCAGAGGACAAAGATTGCCAGCGCCCCAAGCGCTGAGAGAATCGACTTATTCATCATCTGATGACCTCCTACCTTCCCGGGGCAGTCCCTGAAAAAGGACCTCTTCCGGGAAACAGTATGACCTTGAAATTCATATCCTTCAATCTCTCACCGTCCCTGATCGTGACAGGCGCAGGCGTCCCTTCACCATAGAAACCAACGATCTGGCCGGGCTCCGGCGGACCACTGGCAAACTCGTTTCGCGCCCGTATATAATATGTTCCCGCGCTGATCCGGAGCAGATATTTCCCGTTCTCGTCTGTCCTCTCAGAAACGAACAGCGGCTTTCCCTTCAGAGATGGATCCGCAAATGCCACGACCACCGCACCGGAAACCGGTTTTCCATCCATGTCCAGAACAGCACCCTCGATTGCCGTTGTTATTGCCCGGTCTCTTAGGCTCCCCGCCTTCAGAGGCACAGCTTCGGCAACGGTCCCTATGTCCAAACGTTCACCCGCCTTGATGATATGCGCTTTCGGCTTTCCGCTGCTGTCCAGACTTCTCCAGACATAATCGCCTTCCTGCGGCGGCCCGATGGGCTCTCCCGATGCCTTTCTCGAGGCTCCAAGATAATATGTCCCCGGTGGCAGTTCGACGTTGAATCTGCCTTCGGCATCGATGTCTCTCACAAATTCCGGCGTCCTGTCATACTTCTCCGCTTCCGGCGGAGGGCCCGCAGCGGCATTAAAAAAAATGACCTGCCCGCCAGACAGAGGCCCGCTATCCTTTATCAGGATCTTGCCGGTAATGACACCCTTCTTCCCGATTTCGACAGCCTTACCTTCACTCACGGAAAAAGCTGTATTGAAGATAATTATCATAACGGCAATAGAGATCTGCACAATTATGGTTTTCCGGATCATAGACATTGTGTACACTCCTGTCTTTAACAAAATCGCTTCTCTGTCTCAGATGCGCAGAAGGCTGCACCCGTTTTCATCACGAATGCGGCTCTAAAGATATGAAAAATAATCGGGCCAGTTATTGTCGTCGCAGGAAGTTAGCTGGTACTGTACGCGACTTTCTCAGGTCCCGAGTTTTTATCTTCTGAAAAACAGATAAGGTGAGGCTGCCGAAGCAGTCCTCACCTTATCTGTTAACAACGTACTCTTTTTAGCAAGGATGAACACTTGCCGAGCCGACAACCCTGGGCTTTACATAGGTCAGTTTCTTCATTTTTGCACCTCCTCTCGTCTATTATCAAACATCGTTCGTTCAGTAATATCTGCTTAGTAGCTCTTCCACGGTGTCACTGCGTTCCACCACTGCATGGTCATCCAGGCATTCACACCGCCACTGGAGTTCAGCGGCAGAGGGTTATGGCACGTGGTCAGCACCGGCTTTGTCGCAGAAGATGTTTGGGCTCCTGTTCCGAAGAACCACGGGCCTGAACCGCCGCCGGCGCCAATCGTCAGGAAGCTTCCAATTCCTCTACTATTCGATCCTCCACCGCCAGCAGGGAACCTTCCCTGGCCTGCGCCGCTGCTACCGGTTTGTGAGCCCCAAATTCCCCTGCCTCCCTGGGCGACTCGTCCCCTGTGTTCGAAGTCGAGACAGTTCGAGATAGTCAGGCGCGGCAGACACGAACTGTGCGGCGTATGGCACTTGGAGCAGGTATATTCGTGCTGACTATTATTTCCCCATCCCTTTACCGTGGCATGTATCCGCTGCTTTGATTTCCATGCCGCACCACCGCTGCTGAGCGGATTCAGGCTGGTCTTCGAATGGCACTTCAGGCAGAGACCGGCGAACTTTGTGTCGTCGAGGTTAACTGCTGTAGTGCCTATTCTCAACGTTCCTGTAGTATACATCCACTCCCAGTCATTCGTGGTCATGAGACCGGTCTGTACAGGTCCGAAGGTATTTTGATCGATATGATACCCGGGAGTGCTTGAACTGGTATAGGGAGTCGGCTCGCCACTTCGCCGTGAGCCGCCTCTGCCTTCAGTAACAGATAAGGGAGCTGCATCCTCCTGATACGGCGACGTAACATACGTCCCTTTCAGAAGAGGCACTGCATACTGCTGGTTGGTCCCGAATGTCGGGCTTACGCCATGCGGGTCGTGGCATGGCGTACAGATCCCGTTGATCTGGTTTGCTGCTGCAGACGTCAGCGGGCTCGACGCACCGAAGTGAGTACCTGCCGTCCCTTTGTTATTCTTATACGCATATCTCATCTGCGGGCCTGAGCGGGCACCGGTAGGCGCGCTTCTCGTGCCCCACCAATAGGGTTTTTCGAAGTATCCCATAATAGGCGCTGAAGCGCCATAGGTGCTCCCCCACCCCCACGGGGTAGCACTTGCGTCCTGTTTATTATGACATTCAAAGCAGAGCGATGCGCCTGCGTTGTAGTTTACGGTACCGGTCGTGCCTGCAGCAGGAGCATAGGTAACCGTATACCCGCCCTGTCCGGAAGTGATCTGCTTGAGCAAGCCGCCACCGGTGGTCGTATAGCTTACGGTCCTGCCGGCAACGTTCGAGCCATGGGAGTTGTGACAGTCGAAGCACTCGACATTCACATTGCTGGTCCTGTTTTCGATAGTTTCATCAACACCGGTCGTGGTGTTCCATCCCATCTGGTTGGCTCCGGCATTGCCATGAGCTGAGAATGCTTTCGAAGCATTCTTTTCTGCTGCCCGGGTAAACCAGGGGGAGAACTTGCCCCAGTTCGTTGTACCCAGCTGCGTGTACCGTGCGGCTACGCTCGTCGAATCCCATGCATACTGACTAGTGCGTTTGCCGTCACCGAACGGTTGAGTATCGAAGTTCGCGTCACTGTGGCAGCCGAGACAGTGATTGGTGACCTTCGCAACCTCAGTCCTGCTGCCGATACCTGATGACACCAACTGAACAGCGGTCCGGCCAGAGCCTGAAGTCGTGTTATACACCGGTGGTCTCGCAATCGTGTTCCAGACGACCAGGTCCACACCACCGCCCGGAGAGGTTAAATGATAGGTCGAGTTCATCGAACCGTCCGCGTTCGCCTCCCAGTGGCAGTTATAGCAATGTGCATTGGTTAGAGTCACCCCCTGGACATGATGCGAATTGGCGCTAAATTGACCTACAACGGGAGCTCGTGAACCCTGCGCAGAGTTATGGCAGGTTAGGCACTCGCCTTCGCCCTTGAACGCATTATTGTGCATGTGGCACTTGGCGCAGTCAGAACCGCCGTTATGGCCGTCGGACGAGTTGTAGGAATAATGATTGTGCTTGGTAGCATCGTGGCACACATTACAGATACCGGTCCATCCGCCCGTCGCAGAGGTATCTCCCATGTCGGATGCGTTGCCCGCCGGGTCAGCCTGAGTAAAGGCGACGGTCCCTGTTGTAGACGAACTGTTCGGCCAGTTCGAATTATCCGGCGATGTTATTGCTGTCTTGATCCTCTTGATGTTCGTTGTCGACCGCGTATGGCAGGTTGCGCATGTAAAAGCTCCATACTTTCCGCCGGGAATGCCCCAGCCGCTGGTCCCCCAGGCTGTAGAGCCGAGGTTCGTGCTGTTATGGAGCAGGTTGCTGTTCGACCATGCAGCCACGGTCGTCGTGACGCTTGCCGAACCTGGCTGGGCCGCATGGTTTGTGCCGTCTGTGACATTTACCGTACTCTGGAGCGTCTGTCCGTCAGTCGCGCCCGCTGTGGTCGTATGGGTCAATGTCGCCGTGTTATAGGTAGCGCCCGGAGCAAGCGACCCCGTCGAAGCGCTGCTCAAGGTGCTTGCGCTGAAATCGGCAGTCGGCACCGACGGCGTATCGGTCTTGGCTATCGAGAACGTCGAGCCGGAACAAAAAACGTTGTCGTTATTCGTTATGGTCAATGAGTATATGGCAGACGCGTTCTTGCCGATAGTCTGGTTGGAGCCCAGCGATACGGTCGGCGCAATCCGGCTGCAGGAGCCTGCCGTTACCGTGAATATGCCGGTGCCTGTCCCTGTCTGAAGATCGGGATTTGTCACGGTCACGTTCCTGAGGCCGATTGTCGCACCAGCAGCGATCGTGATATTGGCAGTCAGCAATGTAGCGCTTTCCCAGGTCGTACCGTTCACCGTAATCCCGGTGCCCGAAAATGAAACAGTAGCCCCACTCGCAAAATATGTGCCTGCGATAGCAACATCAGTGTTTACGCTGCCCTGCGGCAGGCTGTTAGGGGTTGCAGAGGTGACTGTCGGAGGTGCCGCAGTGACCGTGAAAACATCACCGGACCCGCTTCCTGCGTCAGTATTAAAAACAGTAACTGTATGTAAGCCCGCTGCTGCACCTGCATCCACCGTGACCGGCACGGTGAGGGTCGTCGCGTTCACGTACGTAACACTGCCTAACGTTATGCCGCCTCCCATGCTTACTGTTGCACCAGACTGGAAGCCTGTGCCCGTTATGGTCACTGTCGTGGGTCCAGAGCCTTGGGCCATCGAGCTTGGAGAGGCCGATATTACCGTTGGCGCAGCATTGACCGTAAAGCCGTTCGTAAGTGTTGTGGGGCCGCCCCCCTCGACGTTGGTGACCGT
>VEOY01000095.1 GCA_012026685.1 Nitrospirota bacterium | reverse complement strand
TGCTGGGACCTCAATGGAAACGGTGCCTGTGATGCGGCAACCGAAGATATCAACCTTGATGCCGTATGTGATGTGCTTGATTGCAAAGGGGCGCCGGGAACTGTTTATACGGCAGGAACAGGGATAGTTATCAGCAATAACCAGATCAACGTAAATCTCGACATGCTGGATAACCGCTATGGCTATTTTACGCCTGGCCAAGGCGCAAGGAACCCCAGGATTTCATCTATTGATCAGACGGGTGATGTCGGAAAGTGTACAGCTGTGACAATAGGCCTTGATGACTTCCCGGTCATTTCATATCAGGATGTAACAAACGGCGATTTGAAGGTGCTTAAATGCGGCAATAATTCGTGCAGTTCCGGGAATATTATTACGACGGTTGTTTCCGCAGGCGTAGTCGGGCAAGCAACTTCCGTAACGCTCGGGATGGACGGGTACCCGGTAGTCTCTTTCATCGATGTCAGCAGCTCGCAGGTGAAGGTTGTCAAATGCGGTGATGCGGCCTGCTCGGCGAACAACGTTATAAGTACCCTCGATACGGTGACTACGGGCGCAGGGTCTACAACGTCAATTGTTATTGGAGCAGATGGCAATCCGATCGTCGGTTACATCACGGCAGGAGGGGCAAGGCTTTCGCAATGCGCTAATCAATCCTGTTCCTCGGCATCTCAGGGACCCGTGCTAAATAAGATAGCAGCATATGTTTCTGTTGTCATTGGAACAGACGGCCTGCCGGTCGTGGCAGGATACGGCGGCTCGGCAATTAATGTCTATAAGTGCGGTACTCCATCCTGCTCAACGGTCATCACTTCTGCCACACCAGACAAGTCAGGAGATGTCGGCATGCATGCGTCCATCGCCATCGGAGGGGATGGGCTCCCGATGGTCTCATATTATGACAATGGAGGAAGACTCAAGTTTGTCAAATGCCTTGATGTCGACTGTGTCAACAGTTTCGGCCCGACGGTCACGATACTTGATTCCGCGTCAGGAGCAGGGCAATACACTTCTATAACTCCAGCTTTTGACGGGTATCCATTAATTTCATACTATGCTTCCGGGACCATGGATCTGAAGATAGCGAAATGCTGGGACCTGAACTGTTCCGGGACGAAATCCATAAACACCATTGATGCAATGGGAGATGTCGGGAGCTATTCATCAGCTGCGATCGGAACAGACGGTCTGCCGATCGTCTCTTATTATGATGCCACGAATGGCGATCTCAAGGTCGCCAGATGTTCAAATCCGTTCTGTCTTACGAATTGGTCGAGGAGGTAATGTCGCTGACCCTTCTTTTCCCATATTGACATGATACTGGTCAGTTCACCAGGAAGGGGTTGCAATCTGCAGCCCCTTTTTATTTGATAAGACGCGGTCGCTTGCGGGTGAATATCAGCGGGATACAGCGCAAAAATATTGCCTGGTCTGCCACCAGTTCCTCCTTCTCAGAGGACGTTCTTCAGTTTCCGTATGCCGCCAGGAGCTTCTTGATGCTTCTGTTCCAGCCCTCGGGTCCGATGCCGTCAGCCCGAATGAGATTCGGTATCTTGATCGTCGGTTCGTAACTGCCATCGTGTTTTTTTACGAGTATCGGGCGATCGACACGCTGCAGCATTGGTTTGTCATTGGGGCTGTCACCGATCGCAACGGTGACTATCCCCGTGTCCTGAAATTTCTGCTTGTACAGTTCGATCAGTATCGACACGGCAATGCCTTTATTGCTGTTGCCGAGTATATGATAGAACCTGCCCTGAGTGAACTTGAACCCTTTCTCATGGATCGCCCTCAAAAGGCGGGATAATCTGTATGTCGGGCCCGTATGAAGGAACGGTTCGTCAAAATCACGCTGTTTTGCCATCTTTGCCTCGGGCGGTGTCATATGGGCCGTCTGAGCGAGTTCTTCAATACTCATGTCCCCGAAGCCGCGGACCTGAAAGCCTTCCCTTCGTAATTCTTCGAGCGCCCTTCTGAGATCTTCATATGGCGCGCCGAGCCGAATGACATGATAGTTCCTTCCCGTGATGATCTCATGCTTGGGATATGAGAGATCAAAAGGGAAATACCCTTTCGGTATGAAGATCCCGCCCCCGTTTTCGGAAATGAACGGATGACGGTTACCAAGCTTCTTTCGATAGGCCTCGATCTCTTTTCGGGTCTTGCTGGAGCATATGATCAGGGGGATATCCTGTTCCTTCACCCGTTGAAGGGATGGAATGGCCATTTCAAACGAGTATCCGGCGAAATCCAGCAATGTTCCGTCAAGATCGGTAAAGATGACAAGTTTTTCCATGACCATGTAAAAATACCATATCAGGAGTTCCGGGGGAAACCTGTGGAACCGGAACGGGTGTGAGGCAGGGAGAGGCAGGCAATGTATTTCGTTGAAGCGAGATGGCTCACTCTTATCGTTCTCGGGATGCCGGTCTGACACAAAGCGAAGTTCTGAAATCCGGCGCGGCAACAATTTCGGTCGCATATGAGGTCACGGGGTACTATAATATTCATGTCAGTGCAATGTTGGCCGCTGAGCAGGGCATTGGCATGACATCAGGAAAGAGGAGGCAGGTATGGCTCATCCCAAAGCTCTCGCCTTTGTTCTTGCCGGCGGCAAGGGAGAACGGCTTTTTCCCCTGACCGCATTCCGCTCGAAACCGTCGGTTCCTTTCGGCGGCAGATACCGGATCGTCGATTTCGTCCTGAGCAACCTGATCAACTCGCATATCCATTCGATATATCTCCTTGTGCAGTACAAATCCCAGTCTCTTATCGAGCACGTCAGGGAGAACTGGGTCCTTTCCCCGGTCATCGGCGACCAGTTTGTCACCGTGGTGCCGCCGCAGATGCGCATGGGCCCCGAGTGGTTCCAGGGCACTGCGGATGCCGTGTTCCAGAACCTGAACCTTATCAAACAGTATGATCCCCAACTGGTCATCGTGTTCGGCGCTGATCATGTCTACCGGATGGACATCAGGCAGATGATCGATTTTCATCTCATGAACGACGCATGTGTGACCGTGGCTGCCCGGCCCGTGCCGGTCTCCCAGGCATCGGCGTTCGGCGTGATCCAGTGTGACGGCGAGAGGCGTATCACAGGCTTCCAGGAGAAGCCGAAGCGGCCGACGCCGCTGGTTGACAATCCGTCCCTGGCATATGTTTCCATGGGAAATTATATCTTCAGCCGCGATGTGCTGATCGAGGCTCTGGCCAAAGCGCAACGGAACAAGCAGCATGACTTCGGCGCCCATGTAATTCCCGATCTCGTCGGAACCGGAAGGGTCTTTGCCTATGATTTTGCGACGAATACCATCCCGGGCACCCTTCCTTTTGAAGAGCGGGGCTACTGGAGGGATGTCGGCACCATATCCTCATATTTTGACACGCATATGGACCTGCTCGGCATATCACCCGGTTTCGAGATCGACAATAAACAGTGGCCCATTCATCCGTCCGGCCACGGGGGGCCCGCGACGAAGATCCTGCAGGGCGATATCCGCAACAGCATCATTGCCAGTGGTACGGTCATCCATAAGGCAAAGATACGGAATTCATTCATACGAAGCGGCGTAGTTATCGAGGACGGCGTCAGCATCGACGAGTGTATTATCATGGACAACGTGGTACTCAGGAAGGGCTGCCGCCTGAGGAGATGCATTGTGGACAAGATGAACGTTATCGGAGAAGGGGAAAGCTTCGGGTTCGATCCTGACAGCGATCGTTTCAAAAGCCATATCGACGCCTCAGGCATCACGATCATCCCGAAGGGCGGCAGAAGGATGCGAAAAACGAAGGACTAGTTAAGACGTTTCCGCGAAGGGTTTCCTGCTCGCCGGGAGAGCTCCGTGCATAAGATCTCGCGGTATATGGGCGGACGGTTTCCCGGCCGCCCATATATTAATGATCAGGGCGTCATGATCGTGAACGTGGTATCGCTCTTGTCATTGCCCATGGTGACGCCGTTTGCGTCTTCCAGCACTACTCGTACCTTGCAGTTTGCAGATGTCCTGGTTGCAACAGGGCCCCAGTTGTCATACCTGCCGGTATTACCGCTCTGTGTACCGATGAGCCGCCAGCTGAGACCGCCATCCACGGTGTAATACAAACGAACTTCAGCAACCTGGTTCTTTGTGGTTCCCGGCGTTTCCCATGTGATCGTAGTCTGTCCTGATGCAGTCATCTCAGGGAATGTCTTACCTTCCTATATCCATTCTCTAAGCGTTGTGCGGCCGGTGATCTCAGGCATCTGTCGATGAACCTCGTATAAAGGTCGTTCCGTGTGAGGTAAACGCCATAGTGGGGTTCGAGAACATTTGTCCACTCCTGCTTGTATTTCAGGTTACCGAACAGCAGGTCAATGTGGTGGATGCCTTCCCGAAAAAATTGCCGGTAAGCGGCGTACCGCAGGAGAGTTCCGGGGGAGAAGGCTGAATAAGCCTCATCAAAACTGGTCTTTAATGTCTTGATGCACTTATCATGACGAACATAAAACTCGTATCCTGCCGGGCTGCCGTCGATCTTCAATACCCATATGCGGATCATCTTTTTTTCCGCAAGCCTGCGGGCAAGTGTTGGATAAAAATCCCGGCTTCTCTCGTCGTTTATGGTTACCCCATCTTTACTTTTCCAGGATTTCTGTTCGACAGTCAATATATCGGCGAACGCCTGTTCCATTTCTTCCGGGTGCCGGTATTCCCTGAATTCCGCACGGTGACGCTCCATGAGCCTGCTATAGCGGCGATGCCCGTTTCTTCGCAGATCATGCGATCGGCCGGTCCAGTATTCTTCCCATGATCCGGAAACGCTGAGGCAGGCATTGTCGAACACCTTTGGCATTGAAACCCTGATATGCGATTCAGAGGCTATTCTTCGGAACGATGCGAGGGCAGGAGAGTTTTCCGGCAGAGGATGCAGTTTGAGGTAATTCCATCCTTTACAAGAGGCCAGCAGATATCGTATGAAATGTTCGCATTCCCCGGAGAATTCATCCGGGACCAGAAAATCGAGTGTGCCTGCAAACGCGCGGGGAGAAAAAGGATTTTCTGTCGCGGAAAGAAAGCAGACCTCATCGTAGGGAAACCTCAGGAAGTATTTCCGGACCCTCATCAGCGGCACGATGCCGATGATCCTGCCCGATGACCTGAGGACGAAGATCATCAGTTGTTTGTCCCTGCCCAGGCAGTCCCACCAGGAAAGCATCCAGTCGAAAGTCGTAAAAGGATTGCAGGTCCGGCACGCTGAAGATACTGCATGCCAGTCCGGCTCGAGACGCAGGAAATCTTCCCGTGTTGTGATAAGTTCGATCTTCGCGTCGTTGGCCTGAGTATCAGACGACCGTTTCAATCGTTCACCAGCGATCGAAATTGCCGGACG
>VEOY01000116.1 GCA_012026685.1 Nitrospirota bacterium | reverse complement strand
GCTTATGATATTCGGCGCTCTGCTGACTCTGGTCACGAAGGCTCCGAAAAAAAGAGAGATCGCGGAGGTGACACTTCAGCAGGAGCCCCTCGAAGAGCAGCGGGCTGCATACAAGGTCCGGGTCAGAAACATTCCGAGCTAAGAAACGAACAAGGCAGCCTCATTGAGGCTGCCTTGTTTCCTGTCACGCGTAAGCGGGAAAGTATGTATCTGGTAACGTTAGTCTTTATAACTAACCTTCTTCTTTGTTATGTCATATGTCCATGAACTATGAAGGCCATCGGTAAAAATCAGTTTTTTAAATCCTGCATCTCTGGCAGATAGCAATAAATTCCCATCGTTCAATAAATTAGCTGCGCGAACTTTCGTCATTAATATGTATTCACACACGAGCGTTTGTTTGTTGCTGCCTTTCGTGCTTATCTTGGCATTTAAGCCATTGTCCAGCATCTTGCGTTCAAGTGTCTTGGCAAAGACCTCTCTTGTCAGAAGTTCAACAGCGGATCGAAGTGTCCTGATTTTTGCTAATCTTTTCTTCTGTTTCTTATTTGTGGGCCTGGCATAAGCAGATTCTGCGGTTGTCAGTTTAACTCGATCTTCGTTAAGTGTTCGTAACACCCTATCGGAGGGATAATCACCCGCTAGTTGCCGTTTATATTCTTTTACCCTGTTGTCGATTTCCTCAAGGGCGGCGTCATCGACCTTCTTGGAGCTCTGAGTTTCCCTGTCCGGAGTAACCGTTTTATTAGTCAACTGAGAAAACTGAATGCTATGCTTATCTGATGTGAACAGTGCATAGATGAAAATACCGAGAAGTATTGGCAAGCTTATTACTACAAGAAATGATATTGTGTCCCGCCGAGACATCACCAAAATATAGCACAGAACAACATGGATAGCGAAATACTGACGGCTGGCACCGTATACAAGTCTCGCTGTCATGAAGTAGAGGAGTGGCCAATTGGATGGCCTTCTGCATAACTACGGGCTGAAGCTGGCGGCTGCCCAACGGAAAGCCTGAGGCCCCGCGGCTTACCCCGACATCACGCCTGACAGTTTCTTTCGTAATTCCTCAATAGTTGCACGGCATAATACCTGCGTAGTCGTCGGTGACAGTAACATAGTGCATGCTTACATTCACGGATGATAGATTGGCAACGAGAGGCAGTTTGGTTGCCTCTATGAAATCCTGAACTCCACTTCCTTATGGCTGAAGGGGCAGCGGAATTTTAATGAAACTGCGGTAAGCTTCATGCCCTCCCTGTTCTTGTTGCCCTCGCCGTATCTCGGGTCTCCCATGACCGGGTGACCGAAAATCGCAGCTCTCTATATTTCACTTCCACATCTTCTCGTCAATCTTCTCAAATTCCTTGACGTTACACCGAAAATCGGCAAGCTCTTTTTTGTCCCATGTACCGGCGAGATGGTCAAGATCATGGTAAACAACAGTATGCCTCTTCTTCTCAATGCCGAGTTCTTTCTTCAGGATCCTGAGCAGAGCGGTATTTATGCTCGAACCGTCCTGTTTCGCTCTTTCCTTGAGGGCCTTCATGGTTATGTCATCCAGCCCTCTAATAGTCATCGCTCCCATAATGGAATCCTCCTTCATGCCCCTCTGCGCAGGAGAAGGCCGTCGATGTTGCTGAAATGGCTGTCATAGGTAAAGAGCGCCAGAGCATGCCGCATCGCAGATGCAGCAACCCAGAGGTCATTACCAGGGACTGGTTTGCCTTTTCTTCTTAAATCCCAAAATATCTGCGCGTAAAATTCAGCAGTTTCCTCATCGATCCCAATGGTTTCCACCCTCGGGGAATCGAGAAACTGGGCAAGTTCCTTCCGGTTCCTGCTCTCATGGCTGCCGCCTTTGAAACCACTGTAGAGTTCCCCGAGTACGACGGTATTGACTCCGATATAATCAGACGATCTCATAACATCAAGAGCTGCGGGATCATTTCTCTTGAAGGCTGCATAGGCATTGGTATCTATCAGGATTCTATTCATTTTCTCCTTCGTATGAATCAATTTATGATATCATATTAATACCACTAAATGATATCATATTCTGCCCAGTAGACTATTATTGTCTAGATCCTGAATTCCACGTCGTTGCGACTGAACGGACAGCGGAATTTCAGGGAGACGGCGGTCAGTTTCATTCCTTCCTTGTTCTTGTTCCCCTTGCCGTATTTCGGATCTCCCATGACCGGGTGGCCGATCATGTCAAAGTGCCGCCGGATCTGGTGGAGGCGTCCTGTCCGGATATACGCAGACACGGTACTGATGTTTCGCCCTTGATCATGGGAGATGGTTTCATAATCCGTGACAGCAGTCTTGCCGTCAAGAGGCAGATCGATCGTACCTTTCTTTCCCGGTTCACCAGGACTGCCGAGCACCTCGATCCGGTATTCCTTGACGATCTCCTTCTTCTGAAAGAGTTCGGAGAGCTTCGCAGCTGCCTCTTTCGTATGAGCGATGAGCATGATCCCGTCTGCTTCCCTGTCCAGACGATGCACCAGAAAGACGGGCCGCTTCATCTGAAAGAACAACTCAGCCTGCCTCAGGAGTGAGCAGTGGTCGCCGAACAGGGTGCCCTGCGCCATAAGGCCGGAGGGCTTCAGCCAGACGCTGTAGTGCGTCTGATCGCTTATGAGAGACGGTTTGGGAGGTACAAGGGACAGCAGGTCACCGTCATAGTGCAGCTCGATGTGAGCTCCGGTCTGAAGCAGGGTCGTCGCCTTCCTGAGCCGCTGCATCTTCCCTTTTTTCTTTATCCATGCCGCGCCCTTGTTCATGGCGTCTTTCACCTTCATTTTGGAGAGGCCTGTTTTTGCAGCAAGGAAATCGCAGGCAGTCATCCGCGCGCCTTTTTCAACGGATGCGCTGAACTCAATGCATGAGGGAGATGGCTTCATCGGCCTATTGTAGCATCACGGGCCTGCAAGGAGATACGGAGACGTACAAAAGGCATTGCGGTAGTGTCCCAAAATGTTATGCGGTATACTGGAACCGGAGGCCAGCAGATGGACGAACCTGTTCGTGAACATGAAACAACAGCCAGGCCGGAGGCTCGCCAGGTGGTGTTCCGCACGATC
>VEOY01000115.1 GCA_012026685.1 Nitrospirota bacterium | reverse complement strand
GTCCAATATGGACAGGAATTCCTTTTCCGTCCGCTGCAGGAAGCCCGTCCAGTCAGTGATCCAGTGAAAATCCTGATGGCGGTAGCGGGCTGCATCCTTAAAAGCTGCGATGAGCGTTCCGTTTTCGCTCAGCAACCGGTAGAGTGCGCCGAGCACCTTGGCAAGGAACTCCGAAGGAAGATAATCGAACAGACCCGCGCTGTAGATGATGTCCGCTTTACCGAACGCGGCCATGTTGAGCTCGTCGTCGAACATCCGTGCAGCATTATATTTCCGGAACGTTATGTTTTCTGAAGCTTCAGTGAACGAGAGCCTCTCCATGGAAAACGCGAGCGCATCAGCGTCCATGTCGATGCACGTGACCTGCGCGTTCGTGCGGGCTATATCCGGCGCAAGCCCCATGAGCTCCCTGCATGAACCGCAGGCGATATTAAGGACGGACGCAGCATTTCTGTTGCTGATCTCGCGCCGTACGATCTCTTCGAGTCTCACGATCCTGTTCCTTACCGCTTCTCCAAGAGGCAGTGAAAGACCGTAACGATCGAGGTAATACCCTATGCCTTCCGACAGCGGTGTATTCTTATAGAGGGACTCAAGCATCTTGTAGTCTCCCTGGTATCCGCGCGGCCATGTACGGGCATGCCGGACAAGCGTGCTCCTGCAAAGGATCCGGTCTGTCCTTTCGTGGAACGTCTTCCGCCGGGACTGAATGAGATCGCTGTCTCCGGCAGCTGCTTTTTCGAACTCTGCGCATGCACCCATCATGTCGTCGTTCAGTATCTTCACCCCTCTCAGTATCTTTTCAGGGTCAGTGCCCGGAGCTGAGCAGGAAGATGCGAGAGCTTCGAGAGCTTCGCAGTATGCGCCTGTCTTTATTTCAAGGACGCGCGCGTATTGTTCACAGTCCTCCCTGACCTCACCGCGTGCATCAGCAAGTTCCACAGGATATTGCGTGCCGCTGGTGTCATCAGATCGAAAGGCTATTCCCGCCCTGTGCCGGCTGTCATCCATCTTGATCGCCCATTTGATGACACCGCTTTTTTCGCTGTCCCCGCTGGTAAAACAGAGCATGGCGCCGGGTTCAAGCGGATGATCTGTCTGGATTCCTATCCCTCCGTCGCTCAGATCAACAATTCTTCCCTTGAGCCCTGAGGCTGACCGTTCTCTGAACTCCGGCATGACGACGGAAAAATCAATGGCCTCAGTATAGGACTTCCTCCTGAACTGTCTCATCTCCCTGTTGGATTGATGCTGCAGATCTTCCATAGCGCCTCCTTAGATTTTTTCCCTGTCCTAATGTGTCCATTCTTTTTTGGTCCGTTACCCATAAAAAAACCGGGCTGCCCATCATCCTTGTGGCAGCCCGGCTGTCTTTTTAAACAAAGACCCGTGACTTTCCGTCCCCTCCTCACGAAGGGTTTGGCTTTTTCCGGATATCTTTTACTGGGATATCGTAAGTAATTTGTCCTTTTTTGTAAATAGTTACATGGACATCTTTCATGCAGCTGTTTAGATTATTGTGGTCCATTGTCGCAATGCCTCCTGGAGCGATGCAGGAAGTACGCATAAATAGCATTGCTGCGCAGCAGTACACATATCGGGGAATATCCCTGATTTTTTTAAATGCTGATGAGATTAAGGCTCAGGGATTTCACGCACTATATGCGGCGTATCACTCTTGTTATCAACAGAAGTTGATAACCTGTTAATAACTTACTGAAAAATATTTAACCATATCGAAAGTACGCGCTTCAGAGCGGACTGCCTAATATTTAGGCAGTAATTTTTTTAAATAACTTCAAGATGTTACGACTTTTTTATCAGGGCATTTATGCGGAGCAGGGATAAATGCTCACGACCCATTGCCAGATAAGGGTTCCAGAATATCAAACCTTAACTTTAGGGGTTATCAACAGACTGGGAGCTGACCGCCCCAGTGAAGCAGGAACGGTCTTCTCCTGATTTTGCGGTTCATTAATTTCGTTATTTGGTCTGAATACATAGAGCTCCATGGCAAGACAAGACGGCCCACACCTTAAAATTAAGATTATCAGCCTACATCCATTCAAAAAAAGTATGTATTAATTAAGCATTGGGTTGTTTTATTATTACCCCATAGGAGAGGTAAAGGAGACGATACATGGGAGAAAGAAGATCAAAACTGAATTGCTGGGAGTTCAAAAAATGCGGCCGGCAACCGGGAGGAATATTCGAAAAGGTTCTCGGGACATGTCCGGCTACCCGGGAAGAAAGACTCGACGGCGCGCACGATGGTACGAATGCGGGAAGGGCCTGTTGGGTGGTCGCGGGCACTCTCTGCAAGGGAGAGGTCCAGGGAACCTATGCCCAGAAGTTCAGAAATTGCGAGACGTGCGATTTTTATCAATCCGTAAAGAAGGAGGAATTTCCCAACTTTACTCTGTCCATGGTGTTACTGTCGAAAATGAAGTAAAAGTGGAGTCCGGCATCATCTGTCCTTAACCACGCGGCAAGAGACTGGGGGGAAATGCATGCTACTCGAGGTCGTCCCCTTTGAGTGTTTGCAGATATTCCTCCCATTCGATCGGCAGCATATGTTTTTTTCTGTTGTTGCATTCCTTGCAGGCGGGTACCATGTTCCCCTTGGTTGATTTTCCCCCCCTGATGAGCGGAACAACGTGGTCCATCGTCAGGTCCTGCACCGGGAACTCCCTCCGGCAGTAATGGCAGCGCCCCTCTGCCAGACGCCGCTTCCACCATGAAGAATGCCTTATCTCCCGGGCCTTTGCGCGCTCTTTCCGGATGTCGGCCTCGCTCACCTCCGATATGAAATACCCCATGTCCTTACCGCCCTGCGCTCCAGCTCACGCTCTGGTCCCTGCCGTTGTGCTTTGCATGGTACAATGCCTGGTCCGCCCTTTCGATCAGTTCTTCCTTTGCTTTTGCATCCGATGGCGCCGTGGCAATGCCGATGCTTGTCGTGACCGTCAGCGTCTTTGCATCGGCAGCAAAAATCTCAGCCTTGATCGCGTTCCTCAGCCGCTCGGCGATGATCTTTGCGCCGGCGCCGTCCGTCTCCGGAAGGATCACGGCAAACTCCTCGCCGCCATAGCGCGCTGCAATATCGATGTCCCTGATCTCCCGCTTCAGGATGCCGGCCACACCCCTGAGCACAATATCGCCGACCGGGTGGCCATAGGTGTCATTCACCCTTTTGAAGTGATCGATATCGGTAAGCAGGAGCGAAACCGGCGTGGAGTACCGTTCGGACCGTTTCAGTTCGTCCGTCATCTTTTCCTGAAAGATGCGGTGGTTGAGAAGCCCGGTCAGTCCGTCCGTCGTCGCCATGCGCTCGATCTCCGCATGCATCCGTGCGTTCGCGATCGAGATGGCCGCCTGGTTGCACATCAGCTCGACAAGGCTGATCTGTCTGCTGTCGAGAAATTCCCGCCGGTCCGATACCATCCCGAATACGCCGACCAGTCCGCCCTCATAGAAGAGCGGCACGGCAATGACCGAGCGGCTGACCGACGGGCGGAACTGCTGGGGAAATATTCTCATGCCGTACTGCCTGACATCGCTCACATATTCCTTGTGCCTGTTGCCGATGGCAAGCTCGATGATCGTACCGCCAAAATCGATCTTCTGATCACCGGTGATCCCGCCCGGGAAGTGCTTCACCTGAAATCCCTGGCCCGCATGCTCAAAAAAGTAAGGTTCTGCCGAAAAAGCCTGCTTCGCGGAATCGCACAGTTTCTGGACCACAACGTCATACTGGATGGAGGCCGCAAGGCCTGAACTGAATTCCTTGATGATGCGGTGCGCGGTAATGTCATGTTTGACGAAGGTGTATATCCGTTCACGCTCGAGGATCTTTGCGACCTGCACCGAGAACATCTGCACGGTTTTCTCCTCAGGCTCGTGAAAGGCGTGAAACCGTGAACTGTCCACGGTCAGAAGCCCTACGGGCGTCGACCCTTCCATGACCGGCATGACGATGATCGAGGTTATCCTGATATCCTTCAAGTAGCCGACCACTTCAGATCTCTCGTTCACTTCGCCGGACAGAAACGGTTTCCGCTCCCGCAGGCATGCTGCCAGCATCCCTTTACCCGTGACCGTGACCTTTCCCTTCTCGTCGGTAGAGGACCGGAGGCGATAGGCGTCTCCATTTAACTCGAAAAAATGGGCCGACTCGGCGACGACCGCATGACTGACAGCAGCAAGGAGTTCGCGGATCTCCTCATCCGCCTTGATCCTCGATGCGAAGTAATGCGTAATGATCTCATCGCTCCCGAACGATTCCATCTCCGTGTCCTGGGTCCTGTCAAACGCGCTGGTCCTGATCCTCTCGAGTTCTGCGGCAGCCCGCTCGCGTTCGCTCCGCAATCTGGTAAACATGAACGAGGCAACCGCGGCGGTGACGATCAGGAAAAGGGAAAACGCTGCCTGCCACGCAATATTTTCTCTCGTTACGACAAATGCCCTCAGTTCCGTGAACGGCACGAGGACAGAAAGGGGGATGATGACCTTCAGACCGTAAGAATGCGTCAGGGCGATGATGAAAGGGAAATACGCGAGCTGGAGCCACGGCAGGCCGAAATAGCTTATCGCACCGGCGGACATGACGATGATCGAATAGAGAAATTCGATCGCATGCTCCCGCCGTTTCGACAGCTGATGGAGGACACCGCAGTAGACGATGACGACTGCGGTAAAAGGAAACCAGATGCGGGGGAACCGCAGCGGGATGTCAAACAGCAGGCTGCCCCAGGAAGCAGATACCAGGGCAACAGCGGCGAGCTTTACCCAGTAGCCCTTCCCTTTTTTATCTCCTCTTCCCGGTAATATTTTCTGTAGAGGACTTCCCATTCGGAGCTACCTTCTATGAGTTTCTTTGAAAGTGACAGCAGCTTCTTCCTGACGACCTGGTCGATCTCTTCCCCGATCTTGAGTTCGCCGACGATCGTCCGCTTGATCTCGCGCCGGATGGAGGCTTCCTCGTCCTCATCCAAATCGATGAGGTCGAGATCGTAGAGTTTGTTCAGCAGGATATGACTGAGGTGTGAGACCTTGTCATCGGAAAGCATCATAGGACGAGATTCCTTTCCTTGACCAGTTTCTGCTTGGTCAGATCGAAGAGTTTGCGGTAATCCATCCGGTTGCGTTCGATATCCGTCTCGTGTTTCTTCAGAAGGACCCGCACCTCGTCGTTCAGCCTGTCCTCGACCATGAGTTCGTCAAGGAGGATCGCGTCAGCCTGTTCTATAAGCTTCTCGACAGGGACCTTCGGCGTGATCATCTCCCTGGCAATGAGGTTGTCGATGATCCTCTTTGCCATGATCGGCACCCATGATTTCGGGATGCGCATATATTACCGTTCCACGAATGATATAAGGGCGATGTTCCGGGCGCGCATGATCGCTTCGCTCAGGGCCCTCTGGTGCAGGGCGCACGTGCCGGTCATCCTCCTGGTAAGTATCTTGCCTCTCTCGGTAAGATGGTTCCTCAGAAGCTTGACGTCCTTGTAATCTATGAACTCCACCTTCTCGGAGCAAAATCTGCAGAACTTCCTTCTCTGAAATCTTTTCTGTGGTGCTGCCATGCTGTCTCCTTTCTATAAATACAATCGTTGTTTTCTGTTAGAACGGTTCAAGGTCCGTTGTTTCATCGGGAGGCGTCAAGTCATCCGCAGAGTGACTATCGTGGGCGCCACCCTCTTCTTTTCTGCCGCCGAGGAAACGGACTCCCTGCGCAACAACCTCGAACCGTGACTTCTGCTGACCGTCGGTCTCCCAGCGGCGCTCCTGCAGCCTCCCCTCGACCAGGACCGAACGTCCCTTTGAAAGATGCTGAGCAGCGGTCTCACCCTGCTTGCCCCAGACCACCACATTGATGAAGAGGGTCTCATCCTTCATGCTGTCGCCCGACTTGAACCGCGTGGTCGAAGCGATCCTGAGCGTGCATACCGGCGTCCCCTGCGGCGTGTATCTGAGTTCGGGGTCTTTGGTAAGGTTGCCTATGAGTATGACCTTATTGAACATTTAGGCCTCTTTCTTTGCCTGTTCTGCCTCAGCTGCGGCCTGCGCCGCTGCCAGTGCTGCTTCCAGCGCCTTGACCTGTTTTGTGCCCAGTTTGATCACCATATATTTGATGACCGGATCGAAGACCTTGTAGAGCTCTTCAAGCTTCCTGATCGTGCCTGCTGGGGTCTTGAATACAAAGAGGACATAGAAGCCTTTCTGCTGCTTCTTGATCTCGTACGCAAGTTTTCTTCTGCCCCAGAGGTCTGCCTTGAGGGTCTCGCCGCCGGCAGTCGTCACAAGGTCCCTGATCCTGGTGATCGCTGCATTGATCTCTTCATCGGGAAGAGCGGCATTGAGGATGACAATGTTTTCGTAGATGTTCATGCAAACACCTCCTTATGGATTTTTCCTGACTGTTCAGGATTAAAGCCCTTCCCAAAGAGAAGAGCAAGGAGCTTTATTTTATACCACAGGCCATAATGTCCCGTCAAACAGCGGTGAGACAGAAAATGGGCCCGGACTCCGGTCCTTTATCCTCAACTTTCCCGATGTTTTGATCTATAATGAACTATGCTCACCTCGATCCGTAAAAAGGTACTGGCAGGGAAGCGCATCTCCGAAGAGGACGCGCTGCACCTGTTCGAGTCCGACGACATTTTCACGCTCGGGGCGCTTGCCTCCCATGTTGCCCGCAAAAAGAACGGCCCCCATGCCTTCTTCATACGGAACCGGCATATCAACCCGACGAACATCTGCATAAACCGCTGCAAGTTCTGCGCCTTCAGCCGGTCAAAGGGACAGCAAGGGGCCTTTGAACTCACGATAGAGGACATGATCAATAAATTGGGTGAAGGGCAAAAGGCAAAGGGTAAAGGGCCGGGGAACGGCAGGTCTTCCCGCTCCCCGCGCCTTATCACCCCGGGGTTCTCGGAGGTGCACATCGTCGGGGGACTTCATCCTGACTGGCCGCTGGAGCATTACCTGGAGATGATCTCCACGATAAAGAAGAAGTTCCCGAAGCTGCATATCAAGGCATTCACGGCAGTAGAGATCGACTACTTCTCGAAGATCAGCGGCCGGTCCGTTGAAGACACGCTCAGGGACCTGAAAAAAAGCGGCCTCGGATCCATGCCGGGCGGCGGCGCAGAAATATTCGGAGAAGGCATCCGCAACCAGCTCTGTCCGGAGAAGATCTCCGGAGACCGATGGCTCGAAGTGATGGAGACCGCGCACCGGGTGGGCATACGGACCAACGCGACCATGCTGTACGGGCACGTGGAGGATATTTCGGACAGGGTCGACCACCTTTCGCGGCTGCGTTCCCTCCAGGACAGAACAAAGGGATTTCAGGCGTTCATCCCCCTTGCCTATCATCCGAAGAACACGGAGATCGCCGGCGGCTACACGTCCGGCATCGATGACCTGAAGACCATAGCGGTAGGCCGCATCTTTCTGGATAACTTTGACCACATCAAGGCCTACTGGATCATGCTCGGGGAAAAGATATCCCAGCTCGCACTCCTGTTCGGCGCCGATGATATCGACGGTACGATCATCGAGGAGAAGATCACCCATTCAGCAGGTGCTCTGACCGGCGAAAAACTTGTGGCAGAACAGTTGGTGGACCTGATCCGGAAGGCCGGGAAAGCAGCGGTTGAACGCGATTCCTTCTATAAGACCATCAGGACGTACAGATGACAGAGAAACCGGAAGACAACCGGATCAGCAGGCACGAAGCAGCCGCATTATTCAAGGATGCGGACCTGCTTGGTCTCGGCATGTGGGCGGACATCATACGAAAAGCGCTCCACCCCGAGGAGATCTGCACCTTTGTGGTCGACCGCAACATCAACTATACGAATGTGTGCATCAACAAATGCACCTTCTGCGCTTTCTGGCGCGATGCGGAGGACTCGGATGCCTATCTCCTTGACCGCGATACGATCTTCCGGAAGATCGAGGAGACGATCGCCCTGGGCGGCACGCAGATACTCATCCAGGGAGGGCTCCATCCGAGCCTGGACATCTTTTATTACATCGACCTGCTCCGCGCGATAAAGGAGCGCTTTGATATCAATATCCACGGCTTTTCCCCGCCCGAGGTCTGTTACATTGCCGACACATCTGATCTGACCATCCGCGAAACATTGTCGATCCTGAAAATCGCGGGTCTCGATTCGATCCCCGGCGGCGGTGCGGAGATCCTTTCTGACAGGGTCAGGGATATCCTGAGCCCAAGGAAGATAAAGTCCTCCCGATGGCTTGAGGTCATGGAAGCTGCGCACGGACTCGACATGAGAACGACCGCTACCATGATGTTCGGCAGCATTGAAACGCCGGATGACATCATTACCCATCTCGATGCGATCAGGCAGCTTCAGGACAGGACCGGCGGATTTACCGCGTTCATCCCCTGGACATTCCAGCCGGGGAATACCGAACTGAAGGAAAGAGGCGAAAGGCAAAAGGCAAAGGCCAAAAGGGCAAAAACGTTCAAGGTGCAGAATGCGGCAACAGCAGTGGAGTATCTGCGGGTGCTGGCGCTTTCGCGGATATACCTCGACAATATCAAGAACATCCAGGCTTCATGGGTTACGCAGGGACTGAAGATGGCGCAGGTAGCTCTGCGCTTCGGCGCAAATGATTTTGGCTCGACCATGATAGAGGAGAATGTCGTCGCCTCAACCGGCGTGAGTTATTGCGTCACGAAAGAGGACATTATCAGTGCAATCCGGGCCGCGGGGTTCATACCGGCCCAGAGAGACACCCATTACAACCTGCTCAGGTTCTTCTGACCGCTCATCCGGCCTGGCGTCAGCAACAACAGTCAATCAAAATAATGTGGCGGCAAATTGCGCGCCGACATGACGATGCGTTTCTCCTTTCCGAAGCTGAAGCACAAAATTCGGTTGCAAAAGTAAAATATGAAATTCAAGTTTGACAAAATTCAGTTCGGATAGTTATATTAACAGTGTTAATTACATATAACAGCGTTATGAGGAGATAAAATTAATGGGAGTTCTGGAAAAACGGGCAAAGCGTAAAGAAGAGTTCAGAAGAGAAATTCTTGACTCTGCCCGCGAGATATTTATCCATGACGGGTACGATGGATTCTCCATGCGAAAACTTGCTGAAAAAATAGACTACTCCCCGACCACGATTTATAATTATTTCAAGAACAAGGACGACCTGCTCTTTGCCATATGTGAAGAGTTTTTAGCGAATTTTTTCGATGAATTGAATCATATCCGTTCAGTTTCCCCGGACCCGGTCGAGACGCTGCGCAAGGCTTTTCTTTCCCTCATAGAATTCGGACTTAAGAACCCCAATCAATACAAGGTGATTTTTTTCACGAAGAGCAGTGTTTATGGGACTCACGAAGAATTCGTTCAAAGCGAGTCGATGGCCCGGAACGTCTATTTCACATTCAAAGAAATGGTGCAGGCCTGTATCAAAGCAGGGAGATTCCGGGAGATGGATGAGGATGTAATAACGCAGGCTCTCGCAATAACATCTCACGGTCTGGTGACGCTGACCTTATACCGGCCCGACCACTTGAAGGGAAAAAGTGATGTTACCGCCCGCTCATTGGTCGATGCAATATTGAGAGGCTACCAGAAATGATTTTGCAGTGCACATGACCCGCAAAGGTCCATATAACATTATCATTGATGTTTTGCCGAAACAGGAGGAGCCCGACATGGCGTTTGTAAAGCTGTTCATGTTCATCAAGAGAAGAGCCAGGATAATTACTGTTATGGGAATGCTTGCCGGATGCCTTGTTGTGGCTGGCTGCGGCAAAAAGACCCCAGTTGGAACGGCTGCAGGGGCGCCCCCCGAAGTGGGAGTCGAAGTGGTGAAACCGCAGCGTGTGGCGCTTACGACGGAACTTGCCGGACGCACGTCCGCCTACCTCATTGCAGAAGTGCGCCCGCAGGTAAGCGGGATCATCCAGAAACGCCTGTTTACTGAAGGGGCGGATGTCAAGGCGGGGGAAGTGCTCTACCAGATAGACCCTGCTACATATCATGCAGCCTACAACAGCGCAAAGGCTGCGCTTGCCAGGGTCGAGGCCAATCTCAACCCTGCCCGGCTCAAGGCGGAACGTTATCAGGAGCTTGTCGGGATCAACGCCGTCAGCCAACAGGACTTTGACGATGCAAACGCAGCGTTTAAACAGGCGGAGGCGGAGGTAGAGTCCGGTAAAGCCGCGCTCGAGACTGCCAGGATCAACCTGGCCTACACAAAGGTAACTGCTCCCATATCCGGACGGATCGGCCGGTCGTCAGTCACTGAAGGGGCCCTGGTAACTGCGAATCAGTCTGCTGCGCTGGCAACCATCCAGGAGCTCAGCACGATATATGTGGATGTTACCCAATCAAGCGCCGAACTGCTGCGCCTGAAGCGGAACCTGGCCAGCGGACTTCTGAAAAGCAACGGAGCAGGCCAGGCGCAGGTAAGGCTGATGCTGGAAGACGGCACCGACTATCCGCTGACCGGCAGACTGAAGTTTTCTGAAGTCACCGTGGACCAGAGCACCGGTTCCATCACCGTGCGCGCGGTCTTTCCGAACCCGAAACAGGTCCTCCTGCCGGGCATGTTCGTTCGCGCCATCCTGGAGGAAGGGGTCAATGAGCAGGCAATTCTGGTCCCTCAAAGGGGGGTAACCCGCAATCCGGCAGGCAATGCCATGGTCATGGTTGTCGGGGCCGAAGAGAAAGTGGAACCCCGGGTCATCAAGGTCGTCCGGACCGTAGGAGACAGCTGGCTGGTCAGCGAAGGGTTGAAATCAGGCGACCGTGTCATCATGGAAGGACTGCAGAAGGCGCGCCCCGGAACGCCGGTCAAGGCAGTGCCGTTCGGAAGCAAGGCAGATGGTAATCCCGCAGGTGCTCCGAAACCGGCAGCGGAAAAGAAATAAAGGAGACCTTCATGCCCAGATTCTTCATAAACCGACCGATATTCGCCCTGGTGATCGCCATCATGGTCATGCTGGCCGGCCTGCTGGCGATAAGGACCCTGCCGGTCTCCCAGTATCCGCCGATCGCGCCGCCCCAGATCACCATCAACGCGGTATACCCGGGCGCCTCTGCCCAGACAGTACAGGATACGGTCACCCAGGTCATCGAGCAGAAGCTGAACGGTATTGACAATCTGATCTACATGTCCTCGACCAGCGACTCCGCAGGGGCCGTTTCTATCAACCTGACCTTCAAGGCGGGCACTGATCCGAACATCGCCCAGGTCCAGGTGCAGAACAAACTGCAGCTTGCCACTCCGCTTCTGCCCCAGATCGTGCAGCGGCAGGGTATTCAGGTGGTCAAATCCACAAGGAACTTCCTGTTGATCGTCGGGCTCGTTTCGGAAGACGGCTCCATGGACCGTAACGCCCTGACCGACTACCTGGTCTCGAACGTCCAGGATATTGTCAGCCGACTGGAAGGAGTGGGAGAACTGCAGCTCTTCGGGACCCAGAACGCCATGCGGATCTGGCTGAACCCCGCCAAACTGAACAATTTCCACCTTACCACCAACGATGTGATCGCGGCGCTGCAGGCCCAGAACGCCCAGATCTCGGCAGGCCAGTTCGGCGGCGCCCCCGCCAGCCAGGGACAGCAGTTAAACGCCACCATTACGGCCCGCACCCTGCTGCAGACAACGGAGCAGTTCGATGCCATCATTCTGCGCACCAACAGTGATGGCTCCACGGTAAAACTCAGGGATGTAGCCGAGAGCAGGATAGGCACTGAAAACTACGAAATCCAGTCGTATTACAAAGGAAAGCCGGTGGGCGGGATGGCAATCCGTCTTGCAGCCGGCGCCAATGCACTCGAAACAGGCAATCGCGTCAAGGACAAGATGGAGGAACTGTCGAAATATTTTCCCCCCGGCATGAAGGTGGTCTATCCCTACGACACCACCCCTTTTGTCAGGATATCGATCATGGAAGTGCTCGAAACACTGGTCGAAGCGGTCATTCTCGTCTTTATCATTATGTTCATCTTCCTGCAGAATATCCGGGCCACCCTGATCCCCACCATCGCGGTTCCGGTTGTGCTCCTCGGTACCATGGGAGTGCTGGCTGCCGCCGGTTTTTCAATTAACACCCTGACGATGTTCGCCCTGGTGATAGTGATCGGCCTGCTGGTGGACGATGCCATCGTAGTAGTGGAGAACGTGGAACGGATCATGTCCGAGGAAGGGCTGTCGCCCCACGACGCCACCATCAAATCCATGGGCCAGATCACCAGCGCGCTCTGGGGAATTGCCACGGTGCTGACCGCGGGCTTTCTGCCGATGGCTTTCTTTGGCGGTTCCACCGGCGTCATCTACCGTCAGTTCTCCATAACCATTATCTCCGCAATGATCCTCTCGGTGCTGGTGGCGATGATACTGACCCCGGCGTTGTGCTCCACCCTTCTCAAACCGGTTGAAAAAGGTTGTACTCCCGGTGAATCAGGCTGGTTCAAATGGTTCTTCTGCCATTTCAATAAATTGTTTGACCGAAGCAGGGCGCTGTATGAACGGATCGTCAGTGGCTCCTTTGGCAAACCGGTGCGCTTTCTGGTGGTATACGGTGCCATCGTGGTTGCCATGGCATTCTTTTTCCTGCGTCTTCCCACCGCCTTCCTGCCGGATGAGGACCAGGGGTTTATTGTCTGCCAGGTCCAGCTGCCTGCGGGTGCAACCCAGGAGCGGACGCTTCAGGTGATACGCCAGATAGAGCAGCACTTTCTTGAAAAGGAGACCAAGACAGTGGATTCGCTGATCACCGTGACCGGGTTCAGTTTTGCGGGCCGGGGCCAGAATATGGGTCTGGCGTTTGTGAAACTAAAGGACTGGAAGCTCCGTAAGTCCGCTGACCTGAAGGCGCCTGCTATTGCCGGACGGGCCATGATGGCATTCTCTCAGATCCGGGACGGTCTGGCCTTTGCCTTTTCACCGCCGGCTGTGGTGGAACTGGGGCAGGCCAACGGCTTTGACTTCCAGCTGCAGGACCGAGGCGGCCTCGGGCATGAAAAGCTGATGGAAGCGCGTAATCAGCTCCTGGGCATGGCAATGAAAAACCAGAAACTGATTGCGGTGCGTCCGAACGGGCAGGAGGACTCTCCCCAATTCAAGCTCGACATAGACGACGTGCGGGCCGGTGCCCTGGGGGTCTCCCTGGCCGACGTCAACAGCGTCCTTGCCACTGCCTGGGGCAGTTCTTACGTCAACGACTTTATCCAAAACGGCCGGGTCAAGAAGGTCTATCTCCAGGCCGAAGCCGGATACCGGATGCTGCCGGAAGATATTAACAGCTGGTATGTCAGCAATAAAAATGGCGACATGGTCCCGTTTTCGGCCTTCTCCACCGCCCACTGGCAGTACGGCTCACCCCGTCTGGAGCGCTATAACGGCATCCCCTCTTCAGAGATCATGGGGCAGGCAGCGCCGGGAATAAGCACAGGTGAGGCCATGGCTGAGATGGAAAAGATGGCTGCCCAGCTGCCGGTCGGGATCGGTTACGAATGGACAGGCCTCTCGTACGAAGAAAAACATGCCGGTGCACAGGCGCCGGCGCTCTACGCCATATCGCTCCTGGTCGTGTTTCTCTCCGTGGCCGCCCTGTATGAGAGCTGGACCATCCCCTTTGTCAATCTGCTGATGCTGCCACTGGGTCTGGTGGGAGCGGTTACCGCGGTTACCTTGCGGGTGCTGCCCAACGATGTCTACCTCCAGATCGGTCTGCTCACCACCGTGGGGCTCTCCACCAAGAATGCCATCCTGATCATCCAGTTCATTAAGGCGCAGCTGCATGAGGGCCATGAACTGGTTGAGGCCACGCTGTCTGCGGTGAGGATCAGGCTCCGCCCGGTCATCATGACCTCACTGGCCTTTTTCTTCGGCACCCTGCCGCTGGCCCTCACGAAAGGAGCCGGGGCCGCGGCCCAGAACGCTATCGGCACCGCTGTCACCGGCGGTCTGCTCTCGGCAACATTCATCGACCTGGTTTTTATTCCGTTCTTCTTTGTTCTGATTTCGCGGCTGTTTGGCCGGGGAAAATATAAACCGCACGCAGCACCCGCTGTTGCCACTGCTGCGGAGGGACAGTGATATGAAAAGACGATCTATAGCAGATAGCCGTAAAGAACTGGGAGGCTGGCAAGCTGACAAGCCTGCACGCGCGGCAAACAATGCAAGCCGACAAGCTGATAAGCCGGCATGCTGGGCAGCCGACAAGCTGGGCAGACTGTCGCTCGTAACGCTCGCCTTGCTTGCTCTTTCCGCATGTACCATGGCTCCCGGCTACACCCGGCCTGAAGCGCCTGTTGCAGCCGAATGGCCAGGCGGCCCGGCTTACAAAGACACAGCTGCCCGTGCAGACGATCAGAGTGCTGCCGAAATCAAATGGAAGGAGTTTTTTGTCAATGAACAGCTGCAGAAACTGATCGTCCTTGCGCTTCAGAACAACCGTGACCTTCAAATAGCAGCGCTCAACATTGAAAGGGCGCAGGCGCTGTACAGGATCCAGCGTGCCGATCTCTTCCCGACCGTGAACGCGATCGGCATCGGGATCGAATCGGAGACATCCGCCAGCCGCGCGGCCCCGGGACAGTCTGTGAGGGTGCATCAATACAGTGTCGACCTCGGGTTCAGCGCCTACGAGCTCGATCTGTTCGGCCGCGTGAGAAGCCTTAAAGCCCAGGCGCTGGAAGAGTTCTTTGCCACTGAGGAGGCGCGCCGCAGTGTACAGATCAGCCTGGTTGCCGAGGTTGCAGGCAACTACCTGACCCTTGCCGCAGATAAGGAGCGCCTGAAGATCGCCCGGGACACGTTCGAGAGCCAACAGGCATCGTACACCCTCATCAAGCGCCGCTTCGAAGCCGGCGCCTCCTCGGAGCTGGACCTCCGTCAGGCCCAGACCAGTGTTGATTCGGCCCGCGTGGATATTGCCCGGTTCACCAGCCAGGTCGCCCAGGATGAAAACGCACTCGCGCTTGTGATCGGCTCGCCGATACCGGCTGATCTCCTGCCATCAGGGCTCAGTGTGACCACCGCGCTGAAAGAGCTCAGCGCAGGCCTTCCATCCGAAGTACTGCAGCGCCGCCCCGATATCATGCAGGCCGAACACCTCCTCAAGGCTGCCAATGCCAACATCGGCGCTGCGCGTGCAGCGTTCTTCCCGCGCATCACCCTCACAACAAGCATCGGTCTTTCCAGTGATCAGCTGTCCGGACTCTTTAAGGGAGGAGCCGGGGCATGGAGCTTTGCACCGACGATCACCCTGCCGATCTTCGATGCAGGGCGGAACCTTGCAAATCTGAAAGTATCGGAAGTCGACCGTGAGATCTTCCTTGCCCGGTATGAAAAAGCGATACAGGTCGCCTTCAGGGAAGTGGCCGACGCCCTTGCGCAGCGCGGCACCCTCGGCGAACAGTTGGAGGCGCAGCAGTCCCTGACAGATGCCACTGCCGTTAGCTATCGTTTATCGGAAGCGCGCTACCGCAATGGTATAGCAAGTTACCTGGATGTCCTGGACTC
>VEOY01000052.1 GCA_012026685.1 Nitrospirota bacterium | reverse complement strand
GAAAATAATGATAAGCCGGGCTTTCACCGTCAGATTATACCCGCCTTATGAAAGGGCTGTCAAAAGAAAGCGGTTACGGGAACAACGACAGGACGACATTGATGCCTCCGCCGACGAAGAGCGCGAAAATGGTTATGAGCCCGAACATCAGAAGCGATGTCCTCATCCCCCGCTCCTTGATGATCATGAAGAAACTCGCGAGGCAGGGGATAAAGAGCGTGAGGGTCACAATGCTCACGATGACCTGGTTCTCATTCATAAGTCCCTGTTTGGAAAGCTCAAAAAGCCCTGCAGCGCCGTAGTCCCTCCTGAGAAAGCCCAGGATGAACGCTGCTGTTGCCTCCCGGGGAAGCCCGAGGAATTTCACGACAAGCGGTGAGGCGGCCTCTTCAAGCCGGTGCAACAGATGTGTCTTGTCGAGCACAAAGAGGATGAGCGTGCCGAGCACGAAGAGAGGAACGGCCTCCTTTAAATACCATTCGATCCTGCTGATTGTCTTCATGAGGATGTTCCCCAGGCGCGGCATGCGGATAGGCGGTATCTCCAGAAAGAAATCCGCTTTGCTTCCCGGGAGAATCCGGGAGGTTATGGTGCCGGCGAGAAGGAGGACGACCAGGATTGTGCCGAGCCACCAGGCGGCGACCTTTATGGAATAGGGCCCGAGCATGCCGAGGATCACGCCGAGCTGCGCTGAACAGGGGATCGCAAGCGCAATGAGAAACGTGGCGATGAGGCGTTCCCGGTTTGTTTCCAGAATGCGTGTGGTCATGGTTGCCATGGTGCCGCATCCCAGCCCGAGCACCATCGGGAGCACTGCCTTGCCGTTCAGCCCGATCTTCGAGAAGGCGCTGTTGGTGAGCACTGCTATGCGCGGCAGATAGCCGCTGTCCTCGAGGAACCCGAAGGCAATGAAGAACGTCGCGGTGATCGGAAGAATGATCGCGACAGCATAGGTGAGGGCCATGGTGAAAAGACCGTACTGTCCGATGAAAAAGTCCTGAATGAATACGGACGGCACCAGGGCCTTTATGCTCTTTTCCACCGCGGGATTGAGATAGCCCTGAAAGATCACACTCTGGAAAAAATCGACGAGCGTACCGGCGCCGAACTTCCCCACGAACTCGTAAAAGCAGAAGAGGGCGAACACGAGGAAGAATATCCCCCAGAACGGATGCATTGTCCACTTGCCGAGCCACCGTGCGAGATGGCCGGAATCAGGCTCATATCGCTGCTGTACCGCATGCACGATCTGTTCCGCGGCAGCGATCCGCGCACCGGAGATGAGTCCGGAGATCGGTGCTTTCAGTTTCGCCTGCGCTTCGTCCCTGAGGTCCTCGATCATGGCGATCGTTTTCGGCCCGATGTTTGCGATGAACCAGGTCCTGAGGCTCTCATCACCCGCGAGGATCATCAGGGCCATTGCCCGGCGGGCAATATGCGCCTCAGGCAATAAAGGAGCGATCCTGCCGATATAGTCCTCAATGACCGTGTCGTAGGTTGCGGCGACGGCCGGCGTGCGGGCCTGCAGGAGGGATTCTTTCAGCTTCGAAATGCCCTTGCGCTGAGGTGCAACAGTGCCGACCACACTGACGCCGAGCAGTTCTTCAAGCCTGCGGTAATCGATATCAATGCCGCGTGCCTTTGCCTCGTCCTCCATGTTCAGTACGAGGACGCAGGGCAGGGCCATCTCCGCGATCTGGACGAGGAGCATCAGAGCACGTTTCAGGTTCTTTGAATCTGCCACAAGAACGGTAGTGTCCGAGTGTTCAGCAAGGAAAATGTCCCGTGTTACCCGCTCGTCCTCGCTCATGGGGATGAAGCTGTTCACACCCGGCGAGTCGATGAGGAGGATCTTCCTGCCGTTAAGGGTCAGATTGCCTGAAGCGACCTCCACGGTTGTGCCGGGGTAATTGGAAACCGTGACATATTTCCCGGTCAGCAGGCCGAAGATGACGCTCTTGCCCACGTTCGGGTTCCCCGCCAGGACGATGCGGCTGTACGTATGCCGTTCGTCCCTTATTTTTTTCTTTTTTTGCATGTCCTGCATTGCCCCCGTATCTCAAGGGTATGGCTTGTCCCGGTGAAATGATATCTTGTGCATATCACGTTCTGGATCTCCTCGAGATTCTCTGAGAAAAACTCTATGACCTCTCCGCACGTGGTGCAGATCATATGGTCATGATGGCGATGGCCATAGGTGTGCTCATAAACATTTCCTTTCTCGGAGCGGGAGATGCGCTCTACCAGGCCGCTCTCGACCAGGAGGTTCAGTGTCCGGTAGACCGATGCCCGTGAGGCCTTTATCCCCGAACTCCTGATATTCAGGTACAGACGCTCCGGTTCGAAATGGCCGTGAATGGAAAATATCTGCCGGAGAACAGCCATCCGCTCCTTGGTAAGCTTAAGGCCCCGTGCGGCCAGAAAATTCATGAAGAGCGTGCGTTCCATAGGAATACAGTATAGCTGAAATTGAGATTAAGTTTCAATTGGGCCCGGAAGGGCGGTTTCTGAGCCGCTGCACGAATGCCGGACTTTTCTCTGCCGACAAGAAACGGCCGTTTCTCTCTTGCCCTGACCATGCGGTCCTGCGCTTTGCAAATCATGGCCTTTTATGCTATGGTTAATCCTCGTTTGCGATGGTCATACGACATGACCCTGCAGTCACCGAAACCTGACATTCATGTAGATCGCGGAGGCTTACCATGGTTAAAAAGATCGTGCTTGCATATTCAGGAGGGCTCGATACCTCAGTTGCCATAGCGTGGCTGAAGGAAACCTATCGCGCCGAGGTCGTGGCTTTCTGTGCCGACCTGGGGCAGAAGGAAGAACTGAAGTCCGTAAAGCAGAAGGCGATCAGGACGGGCGCCTGCAGAGCCTATGTCGAGGACCTGAGGGAGGAGTTCGTCAGGGATTATATTTTCCCGATGCTCCGCGCCAATGCCGTGTATGAGGGCTTCTATCTCCTCGGCACGTCCATTGCCCGACCCCTGATCGCGAAGAAACAGATAGAGATAGCGGTAAAGGAAAAGGCCGACGCGGTTGCGCATGGCGCAACAGGCAAGGGAAACGACCAGATACGCTTCGAGCTCACGTATTATGCGCTCAAACCGGACATAAAAGTCATTGCGCCGTGGAGGGAGTGGTCATTCAACTCCCGCGAATCCCTGATCGACTACGCCGCAAAGCATAAGATCCCGGTGACCGCGACCAGGGCAAAACCCTACAGCACTGACAGGAACATGTTCCATATCAGCTATGAGGGAGGCATCCTTGAGGACCCGTGGGCAGAACCTCCGAAGGACATGTATACCCTGACCGTTCCGGTGGAGAAGGCGCCGCAGCGCGCTGAATATATTGAGATCGGCTTTGAACAGGGCGATCCCGTAAGCATAAACGGAAAGAGACTCTCGCCGGCGGAACTCCTTGAGAAACTGAACGGGATTGCCGGGAGACACGGTATCGGCAGGGGTGACATTGTCGAAAACCGGTATGTCGGCATCAAGTCCCGCGGTGTGTATGAGACCCCGGGCGGGACGGTCCTCCATGTGGCCCGGCGGGCTGTGCAGTCCCTTACCCTCGACCGTGAAGTGACGCATCTGCTGGACTCGCTCATGCCGAAGTATGCAGAACTGGTCTATTACGGATACTGGTTTGCCCCCGAACGCACCGCTCTCCAGGGAATGATCGACAGCATCCAGCGCGCGGTGACCGGTACGGTCCGGCTCAAATTGTACAAGGGAAATTGCATCGTTGCAGGACGGAAGGCCCCCCGGTCCCTCTATGACGTGAAGCTGGCCACCTTTGAGGCCGAGAAGGTCTACAATCAGAAGGACGCGGAGGGGTTCATCAAGCTGAATGCCCTGAGGTTGAAAGCGAACAGGCCACTCAGAGGCAGATAGTGTCTGACATCAGATACTGGATAGGCCTTTCGCTTGTCCCTGATATCGGGCCGATAACCGCACGGCAACTCATTTCCCGGACAGGTTCGCCCGAGCATGTCTTCAACCTTGACCTTCAGGAACTGCTCTCCGTGCAGGGAATGACCAGGGTCCGCGCAGAGAACATCCTGAACTTCTCGGGGTGGGACGCAGTGGAAAGACAGGCGAAGGTCCTGGAGCAGAAGGGGATCTCCGCCGTCTGCTACGGAACCCCCGGATATCCCGAGGTCCTGAAAGAGATCCCGGATGCGCCTGCGGTCATATATGCAAAAGGTTCCTACAGGCCCGATGACCGCTTCGGCATAGCGGTAGTCGGCTCGCGGACGTATTCCCCGTATGGACAGGCCGTGACGCAGAAGATATCAGGAGAACTCGCGGCGGCGGGCATTACGGTCATCAGCGGCATGGCGCGGGGCATTGATACCTTTGCACACAGGAGCTCCCTGGCATCAGGGGGCAGGACCATAGCGGTACTCGGTTCAGGCATTGATGTCTGTTATCCGTCCGAAAACCGGGGGCTCATGGACAAGATCGCGGGCTCGGGCTGCGTCCTGAGCGAGTTCCCGCCCGGCACCCCGCCAAACCGGGAGAACTTTCCCCGAAGGAACCGGCTCATCAGCGGGCTTTCCCTGGGGGTCCTGGTCGTCGAGGCAGCAGAGGACAGCGGCTCTCTCATCACCGCGTCGATTGCCCTCGAGCAGAACAGGGAGGTCTTCGCTGTTCCCGGAAATATTACGTCAAAGAACTCCGCGGGAACAAACCAGCTGATACGGCAGGGAGCAAAGATGGTAATGCAGAGCAGCGATATTATCGAGGAACTCGCACCCGTGCTCAAAGGGTTTATCAGGGATGAAACAAAACGGAACGTGGAACTTTCTGCCGGTGAGCAGGCGGTCTGCGCCTGTCTGTCAGGCGAGCCGAAGCATATTGATATCCTCGCCCGGGAGACCGGGTTGCCAGTTCACAGGATTCTTGATATACTCCTTTCCCTGGAGTTAAAGGGAGTTATACGGCAATCTGATGGTAAGAGGTTCTATCTTGCGTGACACTGAAACACTGACACAGAAACTGCTCAAGATCCTGCGGATGATATCCACGGACATGGATGATATCGAGATCGATTCGGAACGTCTGCTGGAAGGCATTGACTATGAAGAGGAAGATCTCACCGAAATATGGGAGGAGCTTGAAGACCTTGAGGCATCCGAGCAGGTTGATGAGATCGAGCTTGACATTTTAAAAGCACTTCTTGTTTATATACTGATACGGGACAGCGCCTATGAGACGGAGGACATATTCTCTTTCGTCTATGGCAGCGGCAGAAGGATCTTATGGCATTGAGCTGCTGTCCGTCAGTGCACAGTCGGAGGAAAATATGAAATCGCTTGTTATCGTGGAATCACCGGCAAAGGCCAAGACGATCAGCAAGATCCTTGGCAAGGATTTTACGGTCAAGGCGTCTGTCGGGCATGTAAAGGACCTCCCCGTCAAGGAGATGGGCATAGACATAGAGAAGGACTTCACCCCCAGTTACATGGTCATCCCGGGCAAGGAAGCGGTAATCAGGGAGCTGAAAAAGGCCGCAAAAGAGGCCGATACGGTATACCTCGCTCCTGACCCTGACCGTGAAGGCGAAGCCATAGCATGGCATATCGCGGAAGAGATCAAAGGAAAGGCTAAAAAGGTCTATCGCGTCACGTTCAACGAGATCACCAAGACAGCGGTGCGGGAAGCGATCAAGCATCCCGGTGAGATCGACGTGATGAAGGTCGATGCCCAGCAGGCGCGCAGGGTCCTCGACAGGCTCGTCGGATATGAGCTCAGTCCGCTTCTCTGGAGGAAAGTGCGAAGAGGACTGAGCGCCGGCAGGGTACAATCCGTTGCGGTAAGGCTTATTGTTGACCGCGAGCGCGAGATCGGGGCATTTGTTCAGGAAGAGTACTGGTCCATCAATGCCGAGTTTGAAGGCTCGAACAAACCGGCCTTCTGGGCCAAGCTTTCCAAATATCGCGGCGAAAAAGCGGAAATAAAGAATGCTGACAGCGCCGGGGCTGCTGCTGCCGAGATCAGGGGAAGCAGGTTTGCACTTTCACGGATCGAAAAGAAAAAGAAGAAACGGAATCCGGCCCCGCCCTTTACGACCAGCACGCTGCAGCAGGAGGCTTCACGGAAGCTCAGGTTCACGGCCAAGAAGACGATGATGGTCGCACAGCAGCTCTATGAAGGTATCGAACTGGGGGAAGAGGGAGCGGTGGGTCTCATCACATACATGAGGACCGATTCTCTCAGGATAGCTGCCGAAGCACAGCAGGCCGCACGCGAATACATAGGGACAACATACGGGAAGGAATACGTGCCGGAAAAGCCCCCGGTATACAAGAGCAAGGCATCTGCGCAGGAAGCCCATGAGGCTGTCCGCCCGACATATCTGAGCAACGGCCCTGAGACGGTCAGGCATTATCTCAACAAGGACCAGCTCGCCCTGTACCGTCTGATATGGAACCGGTTCATCGCGAGTCAGATGGCCCCGGCAGAGCTTGAACAGACCACGTTCGAGATCTCCTGTGACACAGAGAACTGCAAGGGTGGGGCCGTGTTCAGGGCATCGGGAAGTGTCGTGAAATTCCAGGGATTCATGGCTCTGTACACCGAGAGCACTGACGAGGTCATCGATGAAGGAGAGGCGATCCTGCCCCACCTGAAGGAAGGGGAAGGTCTTACCCTCCTCAATCTTCAGCCGAGGCAGCATTTTACCCAGCCTCCGCCGCGGTATACGGAAGCAACGCTGGTAAAGGCGCTTGAAGAAAAGGGGATCGGGAGGCCGAGCACCTATGCTGCGATCCTGTCGACCATACAGGACCGGAAGTATGTACATAAAGCGGAAGGCAAATTCTCGCCGACCGAGCTCGGTACCGTGGTGAACGATTTCCTGGTTGACCGCTTTCGTGAACTGATGGATGTAAGCTTTACGGCGAATATGGAAGAGGACCTCGATCATATCGAGGACGGCAAGAAGAAATGGGTGAAGATCGTGAAGGACTTCTACCGGCCGTTCCATGAAAAGCTCAGTGAAGCTGCTGCGGTAAAAGGCAAGGTGAAGCCTGAGGATATAGCGACCGAGGAAACCTGCGAGAACTGCGGCAAACCCATGGTGATCAGGTGGGGAAGGCACGGGCGGTTCATGGCGTGCACAGGATTCCCGGACTGCAAAACAACGAAGCCGCTTGAGGGCGAGGGACAGGCAAAGGAACCGGAGACGACCGAGGAGAAGTGTCCCAAATGCGGATCGCCCATGGTCGTCAGGTCGGGCAGGTTCGGCAAGTTCATCGCCTGCTCGCAGTACCCGACGTGCAAGACGACAAAGGCTGTTTCAACCGGGATAAAATGTCCTGTTGACGGAGGAGATGTCGTTGAGCGCAGGTCAAAGAGAGGGAAATTCTGGGGATGCAGCAATTATCCGAAATGCACCTTTGTCTCCTGGTACAAGCCGGTCCCTGAGCCATGCCCGAAGTGCGGCGCGGTGTTCCTTGCCGAAAAATGGGACAAGGCGGGGAATGTTACGCATATCTGTCTGAACAAGGAATGCGGCCATAAGGCGGAAGTAAGGAAGGAAGAACCGGCAGCGGGCTGAACCCGGATGCTCCCCGCATGCTCAGGCAATGCCCGGACCGCGGTCAGATGAACAGACCGTTGTGTATCGGCATCGGCGCCTCTCACAGTGGTTCAGGGAAGACGACGCTCGCATCAAGAATCCTTCGCCATTTTACCGTCGGTTCTCCGTCTCTCGCCCCGCGGCCGTTACGGTGGGGTGCCATAAAATACACCCGCACCGCATCTCCGCCTGAGATCATCTCCGACCGGAACATTCTCATGAAGGAAGGGAAGGACACCCGCATCCTGCTTGATGCAGGGGCGGAGGATGTTGTCTGGGTCAGGTCGGGCCGCGCCGGACTGATGACAGCGCTTTCCGATGCGGCAAAACGGCTTTCCGGTCTGGATATACTGGTCATCGAGGGCAACAGTGCAATTGAGTTTTTACAGCCCGATATAGTAATATTTATATTTAGCAAGGAAAGAGAGCGCTGGAAGCCTGACATTGAAAAGCTCGCAGCCAGGGCTGATATCATATTTTCAGATGATGACGTTCAGCTCCCTGCAGGAGTTCACCCGAGGTTCCTGTTCTCCAGAGACCTTCCAGACGACAAATCCAGGGGATTTTTTCCCGCCTTGACCAGGATGGTAAATGAAAGAAGAGCTGAGACAAGAGATGCTCGCAAGGGCGGTTGACGGCAGGCTTTCCTGTGCTGCGGCCAGAAAGATCGCTGAAGACCTTGGGGTGTCCTATCAGGACGTAGGTGATGCCGCGAATGAGCTGGGCATCCGGATCAAGAACTGCCAGCTCGGGTGCTTCTGATGGAGATCATGCTGTTCGAACTTGCTCTGACCTGTTACTTTGCCGCAACGATCGCCTGCCTGCTTGAACTGTTCAAAGGGACCAAGACAACATCACGTATCCTGTTCGGTCTTGTTATCGCGGGATTTGCGTTGCATACGGTCAATATCCTGGCCCGGTATATCGTGTCCGGTCATATGCCGACGGCAAGTCTTCATGAAGCGACATCGTTCTTTTCATGGTGTATCGTGCTTCTCTTTTTCTTCCTCGAATACCGTTACCGGATAGGGTTGCTCGGTTCGTTCATCATGCCGGTGGTCTTTGTCCTCATGCTTGCATCGTCCATGCTGCCGCGGAAGATCGAGAACCTCAGCCCGATCCTCCAGAGTTCGTGGCTCTTCATCCATACGACGTTTGCTTTTATCGGGGACGCGGCCTTTGCCATGGCCTTTGGTGTGGGCATCATGTACCTTATCCAGGAGCATTATGTGAAGTCCAAGCACCTCGGCGGTCTTTTCAAGCGGCTCCCGAGCCTCCAGATCCTTGACGAAATGAACTACCGGCTCATTACGATCGGATTTCCATTCCTCACACTCGCGATCATAACCGGAGCGCTCTGGGCTGAAAGCAGCCTCGGCAAGTTCTGGAGATGGGACCCGAAGGAGGTATGGTCGCTGATCACCTGGTTTATCTATGCTCTTGTGCTTCATGTGCGGCTTACGCAGGGATGGCGAGGGAAACGCGCCGCCATCCTTTCGATCATCGGTTTCTGTGCAGTGCTGTTCACCTTCTTTGGCGTTAACCTGCTGCTCAAGGGGTATCATTCGTTCGGATGAAAATAGCGGTTGTCGGATTGAACCATAAGACGGCCGACGTCGAGCTCAGGGAAAAGCTTGCCTTCAGCGGTCCGAAGCTTGAAGAAGGCCTCCGCAGGATCAGGGACATCCAGAGCATCAGGGAGACCGCCATCATCTCGCCCTGCAACCGGGTCGAGATCTATCTGCATGTCCAGAACATGGAAAAAGCATACGCGGCAATAAAGGATTTCCTTGTTGAGTTTTTCGATATCCGGCGCGAATCCCTGGACACGGCACTGTATCTTCATGAAGACATGGCAGCGGTAAAGCATATCTTCCGGGTGGCATCGAGCCTCGATTCCATGGTCGTGGGAGAGCCGCAGATCCTCGGGCAGCTCAAAGACGCCTTTGATTTTGCCCTGGAGAAGAAGACGCCCGGCGTTCTCCTGACCAGGCTCCTCTAAAAGTCCATTTCCGTTGCCAAGCGGGTCAGAACGGAAACGCGTATCGCCGAGAATGCCGTGTCGATCAGCTTTGCCGCGGTCGAGCTGGCAAAGAAGATATTCACCGATCTTGCAGGCAAGTCGTTCATGCTGCTGGGCGCGGGCGAGATGGCCGAGCTTGCTGCGAAACATATGATGAACAATGGCGTTCAGGACATCATCGTCGCGAACCGGACCTATGAGCGGGGGTGTGAGCTGTCCCGGGAGTTTAACGGCAGGGCGATCAGATTTGAGGACTTTCCTGCGGAGCTGGTACATACCGATATCGTGATCTGCTCGACCGGCGCACCGACCTTTGTCCTTCTGAAAGAGCATATGCAGAAGGTGATGAAGGAACGGAAGCAGAAGCCGGTATTCATCATCGATATCTCGGTGCCGCGGAACATTGATCCCGGGATCAACGATATGGACAACGTGTACCTCTACGATGTGGACGATCTCAAGGGAGTCGTTGACACGAACATTTCGGAGCGGCAGAAGGAGGCGGCCAAGGCGGAAGCGATCGTGGAGGATGAGATAGAGACATTCCATAAATGGCTGATGACGCTGGATTCGGTCCCCACCGTTGTAGCTCTTCGCGAACGGGCGGATGCGATCAGGAAGGAAGAACTCGAGCGCTTCTTCAACCGGTTCCCTTCGCTGGGAGAGAAGGAGCGAAAGGCCATCGAAGGGCTTGCCGGGTCGATCATCAACAAGCTCATCCATGCGCCGACCGTGGCCCTGAAAAACGATGCCGAGGACAAGGACGTACTTATCGCGCTTATCAAGAGACTCTATGGTCTGAACGGAGAAGATGATGAAAAAGAATAAAGTGGTTATCGGCACCCGAGGCTCAAAACTTGCCCTCTGGCAGGCGGAATGGGTCAGGGCGGAGCTGCAGAGGATGAACCCCGGGCTCGCGGTCGAACTGAACAAGATCAAGACGACGGGAGACAAGATCCTTGATGTGCCGCTGGCCCAGGTGGGGGGGAAAGGCCTTTTCGTAAAGGAGATCGAGGAGGCCCTGCTCCGGGGAGAAGCTGACCTGGCCGTGCACAGCATGAAGGACGTTCCCACGGAATTCCCGGAGGGGCTTCATCTTGCGGTCATCGGTAAGAGAGAGGACCCCCGGGACGTGTTCATTGCCAGAAGTCCGTCTCCGGCGGCGCAGAGCTTCAGCGCGCTGCCGCAGGGTGCTACCATCGGGACGAGCAGCCTGAGACGGGCATGTCAGCTCCTGAGCGTCAGGCCTGATCTCAGGATCGTGCAGCTCAGGGGCAACCTCGAAACGCGTCTCAGGAAGCTCGATGAAGGCCAGTTCGACGCCATCATACTTGCTGCCGCGGGCGTGAAACGGCTCGGATGGGAACAGCGGATCACCGAGGTTATTGGTCCGGAGGTAAGTCTGCCGGCGATCGGACAGGGGGCGATCGGCATCGAATGCAGGATTGATGACGAATATATCAACACGCTGATCGCACCGCTCGATCATAAGGAAACCTCAATATGCGTAAGGGCAGAGCGGGCGCTGCTCAAGAGGCTGCAGGGAGGCTGTCAGGTGCCGATCGCGGCCCATGCCGTCATCACTGACGGAAAGCTGGTCATGGACGGGCTCGTGGGCAGTGTCAAGGGCGACAGGATCATAAAGGACCACCTTGAGGGAAGACCCGAAGACGGCGAAGCGATCGGGAAGGCGCTCGGTGAAATGCTTCTTGCAAAGGGGGCTGACAAGATACTCTCGGAGGTTTACGGCAGCAGTATCGAATGACCGGCACTGCTGCCGGGATGTTCAGATCTCTGTCACGTGCTCGAGGGCTTCCAGCCTTTCCCTGTTCTCCTTGCAGTCAATGCAGAGCGTCGCGGTCGGTATGACGTTCAGACGTTTCTGACTGATCTCCTCGCCGCATTCTTCACATATGCCATAGGTGCCTTCCTTGATCTTCCTGAGGCACTCATCAATGTCCTGAAGGAGCTTCCGGTGCGAGTCGAGTCTCCGCAGGCTGAGATCTTCCGAGATATCCACAACTGCCCAGTCACCCTCGTCAATGGCCGTGTCGACAAGCTGGCGGTTGTCACCGCTCATATATTTGGCAATCTCACCCTTGGCTTCTTTCAGTATGCCTTCACGCCTTGTGATCAGCATGTTCTTTAAGTCGCGGATGCGCTCATTGTCCGCCGGAGCGGCAGCGGCTTTCTTTGCAGGTGCAGGTAATTTCCCGGAAACAGCAGCTTTTTTCGCCGGTTTGCCGGCCACGGTCTGCACCCGGACAACAGGTTTCTTCTTTGTTGCCGCGGGCAGGACTTTCCCTGTTTTCCGGACAGCTGTCTTTACCGGGACGGCCTTTCTACCCGCCGTTGTCTTTTTGCCGGCAGGTTTTACTGCTTTTGCTGCGACAGAAGTTTTTTTAGGTGCAGGCTTATTTTCCGCAATGCCCTTCTTTGCTGCGGACTTTGACTGTGCAGCGCGGGAAGCACCCTTAACCGCCGGCTTGCCTGCCCTGGCTGTTCCTTTTCCCTTGGGGCGGGTTTTTGCCGCTGGTCGTGACGACCCTGCTCTGCGGATAGCCGGCTTCGCAGCTTTTTTTGCGGCGGGAGACTTCTTCTTCGGTTTTGTCTGCACCTTCTTCCTATCCAGAGCCATTACCGGGGTTCTTCCTTCTTGGTTTCTTCCGTAGCGGTCTCTTCCTTGAATACTTCAATAATGCTTCTGATCTTGATCCCTGCCTGCTGGAGTGCCTTCTGGATGTCCGGGAGCTTTGTGTCTTCCACCTTCACCATTAAATTGCTGTTCATGCTACGCCTCCATTATCTCTTTTTCTTTATGCTCAAGCAGTTCATCGACCTTCTTGATAAAAGAGTCCGTGATCTTCTGGATCTCGTCATGCTCCTTCTGGATCTCGTCCTCGCTGACATGCTTCTCTTTCTCAAGCTTCTTCAACTCTTCGTTGATATCTCTTCTGATGTTCCTGACCGCCACTTTTGCATCCTCTGCCTCTTTTTTTACCACTTTCACGAGCTGTTTCCTGCGTTCCTCGGTAAGCACAGGAATGTTTATCCTGATGAGCTTACCGTCGTTCATGGGTGTAAGGCCGAGGTCTGATTTCATGATCGCCTTTTCGATCTCGGGGATGATCTTCTGCTCCCATGGCTGAATGAGGATCTGCCTGCTGTCGGGGATGCTCAGGCTCGCGACCTGCTGGACCGGCGTCGGCGTCCCGTAATAGTCTACGGCCAGTCCGTCGAGCAGCGACAGGGATGCCCTGCCGGTCCTGACGGTGCCGAACTTCTTCTTGAGGGCATCGACGCTTGCCTGCATGCGCTCATGAGACTTTTTTCTTAGGTCCTGGATCATTGTTCCCCCTTACGATTGTGCCAATCCTTTTCCCCTCGATGATCTTCCTGATGTTATTTTTGCCTTTCAGGCTGAACACCACGATGGGCAGGTCATTGTCCATACAGAGAGATATGGCAGTGGAGTCCATAACGCCGAGCCCTTTCTTGAGCACGTCAATGTAGGTCAGCTCGGCGAACTTCGTTGCCTTCGGGTTTTTCACCGGATCGGCGGAATATACGCCGTCAACCTTGGTGCCTTTCATGATGACATCGGCATTGATCTCCATTGCGCGCAATGCCGCTGCCGTGTCCGTCGTGAAGTAAGGGTTGCCGGTGCCTGCCCCGAAAATCACGACCCGTCCTTTTTCAAGGTGCCGGATGGCCTTGCGTCTGATATAGGGTTCGCAGAGCTCTACCATTTCGATCGCGGACTGCACCCGTGTGGGGATGCCGTGCTTTTCGAGCGCGTTCTGAAGGGCGAGGGCGTTGATCACGGTCGCGAGCATCCCCATGTAGTCCGCGGATGCCCGTTCCATGCCTTCGAGGCTGGCCTGCACGCCCCTGAATATATTGCCGCCGCCGATCACCACGGATATCTGGACGCCCATGGAGACAACGCCTTTGATCTCACGTGCCATGAAGTCAACGGTATGGGCATCAATGCCGTAGCCCTTGTCGCCCATGAGCGCTTCGCCGCTGATCTTGAGCAGTATCCGTTTGTACAGGCGGGGCATCACGCTCTCCTTAACAGCTCTTCGGTTCGGATGGCTGTGTTTCGCCGAGCTGGAAGCGCGCGAACCGCCGTATCACGATATTCTCGCCGAGCTTTGCCACTTTCTCGGTGACCAGGTCCTTGATCTTCTTCTTGCCGTCAGGGTCTTTGACGAATATCTGGTCAAGCAGGCAGGTGTCCGTGTAGAACTTCTCGAGCTTGCCCTCAACGATCTTGTCAACGACCTGGGCGGGCTTGCCGCTTACCTGTACTTTATAGATCTCCTTTTCCCGGGCGATCACGTCCTGGGTCACATCCTCCCGCGAGAGATAGGCAGGGTTTGCCGCTGCGATATGCATTGCCACGTCCTTCACCAGGCCCTGAAAATCGTCGGTCCGGGCGACAAAGTCCGTCTCGCAGTTGATCTCGATCATGACGCCGATCTTGTCCATATGGATATATGAGCCGATGAGGCCCTGGGAAGCCGAACGGGCCGATTTTTTCGCTGCTGATGCGAGCCCTTTCTGCCTGAGGATGTCTATAGCTTTTTCGAAATCGCCGCCTGCGTCGGTGAGCGCCTTCTTGCACTCCATCATGCCTGCGCCGGTCTTTTCCCTGAGGTCTTTTACGACCGCTGCTGAAATCTCTGTCATTATTCCGTTACCTCCGTAGCTGGTGCCTCAACGTTTTCCTCTATCTTTGCCTGCTCCTCGGCCTGCACGGCGTCCTTGGTGAATGCCGCCCTTCCTTCGATGACGGCATCAGCGACCTTTGACGCCATGAGCTTTATGGCGCGGATCGCGTCATCATTGCCCGGTATGACATGGTCGATCTCATCAGGGTCGCAGTTCGTATCGACGACCGCCACAAGGGGGATCGAAAGTTTTTTCGCTTCGGCAACCGCGATCTTTTCCTTCTTCGGGTCAATGATGAAGATCACGCCCGGCAGTTCCTTCATCTCCTTGATGCCGGCCAGGTTCTTGTCAAGTTTCTGGCGTTCTTTTTCGAGCGCCGCGGCCTCTTTCTTGGTGAGCAGGCCGAATGTCCCGTCTTCTTTCATGGTCTCCAGCTTTTTCAGCCGTTCGATGCTCTTCTTGATCGTCGTGAAGTTGGTGAGCATGCCGCCGAGCCATCTCTGGTTGACGCAGTACGCAGATGCGCGCATCGCCTCTTCCATGACGGCGTCCTGCGCCTGCTTCTTCGTGCCGACGAACAGGACATTGCCGCCTGCGGCTGCAGCACTCCTGACAAACTGGTAGGCATCCTCAAGGCCCCTGAGGGTCTTCTGAAGATCGATAATATAGATGCCGTTCCTCTCCCCGAAGATGTACTTCTTCATCTTGGGGTTCCACCGTTTTACCTGATGGCCGAAATGTACTCCTGCCTCAAGCAACTCCTTCATTGAAACTACCATGGTACTCCTCCTGTGGTTTTTTTCCTCCGCCTGTCCTGCCCACCCTTTCGGGACCAAGGGCAAGGACGGTAGCCGGCGTGTGAAATGGTATGCCTGCCATGCAGGCAATCGGGTTAGAAAGATTACCACAGGAAATCCTTTTTTATCAAGGCTTCTGGTATGATAAAACAGTGTCAGGTCCATCCTGGCGTGAGAGGGTACCATTAAGAAGAGACCATATATCGGCATCGTGGTGTCCGTACCGGCGGAAGGCAGTATTCTCGCAAGGGCACTCAAGGGGAAAAATGACAGAACCCCGCTGTATTATAAAGGAATTCTGGCAGACAGGCCAGTTGTCCTCGGGGTTTCGGGCATAGGGAAGGTCAATGCCGCCCATATGGCGACCAGGCTTATCCATGAATACCCGCTGTCTCTCATCATGAACATCGGCGTCGGCGGCGCCTATCCGTCGTCCGGGTTAGTAATGGGGGATGTCGCAATCGCGGGAAAAGAGATCTACGGCGACGAAGGGGTCCTGCTGAAGGACGGGTTCCATGGGGCAGACCTCATCGGCATCCCTCTCCTGGAAAAAGGCAGGAGGAAATATTTCAATGAATTCCCTCTTGACAGGGGGCTTGTCAGGAAAGCCGTCAGAACGTTCGCCCTTCGCCCCCTGCCTTTTGCCGTGCAGTCAGGTACGTTCGTGACCGTATCCACCTGCACCGGCACGGCGAAAAGGGCGCGCGCGATCGAAGGGAAATTCCATGCGATATGCGAAAATATGGAAGGCGCGGCGGTTGCGCACATCTGCGCCCTTTATGGGACGCCGCTGATCGAGATGCGGGGAATCAGCAACATGGTCAGGGACCGGGACCGGGCCGAATGGAATATACGGCTTGCGGCAGAGAACTGCCAGACCGCCGCGCTTCAGCTTCTCAGGGTTGTCTGATCCGGTGAACACGCTTACCCTCGGCTATTCTCCCTGTCCGAACGATACGTTCATCTTCTACGGTCTGGTGCACGGAAGGATCGATACCGGCGGGATCGTTTTTAAAGAGATACTCGAGGATGTTGAGACCCTGAACCAGATGGCACGGCAGGCCAGGCTCGATATCACCAAAGTATCATTTCATGCATTTGCTCATCTGCGCGACAGATACTGTCTTCTCCGGTCCGGGGGTGCGATGGGAAAGGGTTGCGGCCCCCTCGTGGTTGCCCGGGAAGCGTATGACATGAAAGACCTCAGGGGCAAAACGATCGCGATCCCGGGAGACCTTACAACGGCATTCCTGCTCCTCCAGGTATGTGATCCCGACCTGAAGGACCATGTCAGGGTCATGCCGTTCCACAGGATCGTTGATGCGGTGAAGCAGGGAGAGGCTGACGCCGGGCTGATCATTCATGAGAGCCGCTTCACCTACCAGCGGGAAGGGCTCAGACAGGTGATCGATCTCGGCGCGTGGTGGGAAAGGGAGACCGGCCTCCCGATCCCGCTGGGCTGCATCATCGCCCGCAGAGAACTGGGCCGGGCCCTTGTGGATAAAACGGACATGCTCATACGCAACAGTCTTATGTACGCGTTCGATAATCGCGATGAGACCAGGGCGTATATAAAGAATCACGCACAGGAGCTTGAGGACAGCGTGATCGACCAGCACATTCAGCTGTACGTGAACGACTATTCCCTGGATATCGGCGCGCAAGGCGTGCGTGCCGTGCAGGAACTCTTCTCACGGGCAACTGAGCGGAGCATTGTCCCGCCGTCGGACCGGCCTCTTTTTCTGACAGCATGAAAAAATATATCCTTCACCGGGAACCCCGCGCTTTTGTCGTCGATTATGAGAAGGATCTCAACCCCGAGCAGCATGCTGCGGTCATGCACGGAGACGGGCCTGCGCTTGTGCTTGCCGGTGCGGGTACCGGCAAAACGCGCGTCGTAACCTACCGGGTTGCGCGGCTGATCGAGGCAGGCAGCCTCGCCGAAAATATCCTTCTGCTCACGTTCACGAACAAAGCTGCCCGGGAGATGCTGCGGAGGGTGGAGTTCCTGATCGGCAAGAACATCTCCGGACTGTTCGGAGGCACATTCCATCATGTCGCGAACCTGCTGCTCAGGCAGCACTGCCTTCTCATAGGATACAAACAGGGCTTTTCGATCCTGGACAGGGAGGATTCAAAAGAGCTGTTCGATGCCTGCGTGGCGGATGTCTATAAGAAAGAGACCATTTTGCCGAAGGGAAGCGTGCTTGTCGAGATGAGCAGCCTGTCGAGGAACACGGACGCGCCGATGGGGGACGTCATCCTCCAGCGGTTCCCTCATTTTGCCCATGTCGTTGAAGAGGTGATGAAGATCGACGAGCTCTACGGCCGGAAGAAGCTCCAGTTGAACCTCCTGGATTTTGACGATCTGCTTCACGGGTGGAAAAAGCTTTTCGTCGAGCATCCGAAGATCCGTGAATACTATGCGATCAAATTCAGGCATGTGCTGGTCGACGAATATCAGGACACGAACCGGCTCCAGGCGGAGATCATAGCCCTCACCACTGGTGCGACGGGCAACCTCATGGTCGTGGGGGATGATGCCCAGTCGATCTACTCGTTCAGGGGCGCGGACTTTGAGAACATCCTGAAGTTCCCGGAAAAGCATGCCGGCACCTCACTCTACAAGCTCACGACGAACTACCGGTCCACTCCCCAGATCCTGCATCTGGCCAACAGCAGCATCTCCCATAACCGCAGGCAGTTCCCCAAGGACCTTCACGCCGTGTCAGGCGCAGGGGAGTTTCCGTATATCGTTGCGCTCAGGGATGTGTTCGAGCAGGCAGAGTTCGTTTCGTCCGTTGTCATTGACCTGAATGCTGACGGGAGGTCCTTTGATGAGATCTCCGTGCTCTACCGCTCCCATTTCCAGTCCATGGAACTCCAGATGGAGTTCCAGCGCAAGGGCATTCCGTTCGAGGTGAGGTCAGGACTCACCTTCTTTGAGCAGGCGCACATCAAGGACGTGCTCTCGTTCCTGAAGATCATCGCAAACCCGCATGACGAGATCAGCTGGAAGCGCGTGCTGAAGCTCATCCCCGGCATCGGCAACATCACGGCAGCCAAGGTCTGGAGCTTCATCCAGGGGCAGGAAAACCCGGTCGAAGCGGTCTTTGACGCGTACCAGACCGTGCCGAAGAAGGCCCTGAACGCATTCAACCTCTTCCTGGAAATGCTCAGCGTACTGAAGCAGGAACGCTATCTGGGCATGCCGTCCGGGGCGATCGATTACGTCATGCATCATGGCTATGAAGACTATCTGTATGCTACGTACCCGAACGCCGAGATGCGGATCGAGGACGTGACCCAGATGATGAAGTTTGCCCAGCGGTATGACCTCCTGGAGACGTTCCTGAGCGAGATGACCCTGCAGGGACTCGCTGATACTGCGGAGGGTGCGGATGCTTCAGAGGGCAAGGTGATACTCTCCACCGTGCATCAGGCAAAAGGCCTTGAATGGGGTGTGGTCTTCATGATCGGACTGAACGACGGCAAATTCCCATCCGCAAAGTCCCTGAAGAACGACGATGAGGAAGAAGAGCGCAGGCTTTTTTACGTCGGGGTGACCCGTGCCAAGGAGTCCCTCTATCTCTGCTATCCCGTGACCGCTGACGACTGGCAGGCCACAGGGGCGGTCAGGCCGTCACGGTTCATCAGGGAACTGCCCGGGGATTGTTTTGAGGAGATGGCGGTTGAAGATGTATAATACATGCGAGGTTGCCCAGGGCATGGTCCTTCAGGCCCGTTCACGGCGATGAGCATTCCTTTTTCATTAGATTACGGTGCCGGGCGTTTGTCTGAGGGGTTCCGGCCTCTTCCGGCAGATAGCCGCGGTTTCCGATGCTTTTCGGTATCGCTGCGAACGGTCTTTCGGAACACCGGCCCTGCCTGTGGTTATCGCACGGCAGAAGTTCGCAGCACCTTGACTCAGGGAGAGAGACGAATATGACGTTTGGCGAAGCGATCAAGTCAGGATTTCACATCATCAACAAACGGCTGCAGCTTGTCGGCGTGCAGGCCGTGCTGATGATCATCAACTGCGTCAGCTTCTTCATCATTGTCGGCATCCCCCTCGGCATAGCGTTCGTCATCTTCGGCCTTGACCTTACAGGGGTCAGCAACGCAAAGGACATCCTCAGCATGTTCTCCAGTCCTTCCGATTTCATCGGAAGATATCTCTGGCTCGTGCTGATGGTCGTGGTCTTTGCCCTGCTGTATTTCCTTATGGTCACCACCCTGGGGCTGTATGTGTTTAGCGGCTCCGCAGGCGTGGTCGGCAGGAGTGTCCGTGAACCCTTGCTTCCTTTCAGCATGAAGGAGTTCTTCGGGGAGGCCGGTCAGTTCTTTTTCCCGATGATGTGGTACGCCTTCCTGGTGAGTCTCCTGTTCCTTGTTATCGCCTTTGTGCTCGGCATCTTCGGCGGCGGGGCAGCGGCTGTTGTCACCGCGGCAAAGAGCCAGGATTCAACGCTTGCGCTCTTTCTCGGCATCTTCTTATCCCTGGTGCTTGCACTGGTCGTGATCGGCGTCCTCCTGATGTTCCTTGCGGTCACGGTCTATGGCATTGCAGTCCTCTATTATAGACGCGAAGGGTCATGGAAGGCGTTCAGGGAGGCCGGCGCATTCCTCAGGAAGCGGCCGGACGCATTCTGGCTCTACGCGATCGTGTTCTTCGGGTATGTCTGCGGCAGCTTCTTTGCCATGGTCATCAGCTATCCCTTCCACCTGATCCCCATCATCGGGACGATCGTTTCGTTCCCGCTTCAGCTTTTGTCCTACATGGTGCAGGGATACCTTGGGCTGGTGGTCCTTGCGATCGTCTTTGGGTACTACCATGAACTGGAGATAAAAGAAAAACCCCCTGTTGCCGGGCTGGATGCAGTGCCTGTTACAGACGCAGGTTCCACGACCCCTGAAGATACTTCTGCTCCTCAAGCTCCTGTGCAAGACGAGACTCCTCCGGGGACGGCTGAGACGCTGGAAGACTGACCCTAAAGACCTCTTCAAACGCTCCGGCAATCGCTTTTTTCAGTGCTGACCCATCAATATCCGGCATCACTTCCTTCAGGGCGGCCATGCCGCACATGTCCTGCAATGTGCCTGAGCTTCCGAAGACATGCCGCATCGTCTCCTTATCGTACGCATACGGAACAGACCCCTGCTGAAGCAGCCCGTCCCTCCAGCGTTTCTGGGCTGAACCGACGAGCTTACTGTTGTCCACGAGGATCTCCCCGTAAGAGCTTGAGGCAAAGCAGAGGGGGCTCCTGGTGAGTACCCTTCCTTTTTCTTTCCGTGTCTTTGTTTCAACCGAGACGCCGACTCTCTGGAATGCGCGGCTGAACGCACTGCTTATGCTGCGATAGCTCTCCATGAGGCCATTTATAAAAGGGGCCCGGTCCGTGCGGACCGAAAAGCTGTAGGTGAGCTCATTGCCGTGGAGTATTGCCCGTCCGCCGGTCGGTCTTCGCACCACGGGGATATTCTTTTCTTTGCAGTATGCGAGGTCAAGGTCAATCGATCTCTGAAAACAGCCGAGGCTCACCGCGGGTCTGTCCCAGCCATACAGGCGCAGTGTCGGCGGCGCATCCATTCTTCTGACCGACAATGCAATGGCCTCGTCCAGGGCCATGTTGAAGGAGGCGCTGCCCGGTCCTGAATCGACCAGTCTCCAGGATTGTTTCATCAGGCGCGCATCAGCGGGAGCTTACTTCTTTTCGAGGAGGATCTTGTGGCGGAGGAGGGAGACTTCCTTTATCTCGCCTTCAAAGACCTTCTGTTCGCCGAAGAGGTTCTTCATGAATATCTTCCCCTCCTCGGGCCTCATGACATCGACGTTCTCCAGGTAGAGTTCCTCTTTGCCGTCTTTATAGATATATGCATTTGCTTCACACATGGCCGTTCTCCTTTATCTTTGAGATGACGTGTTCTATCAGATGGGGAAGGGGCTCCCTGCTGTTGCCCGCTATCTCGACCCCTTCCTGGTTCAGCGGCAGGAGGAGTTTCTGCGCGGGCGACGAGATGACGGCGGTCGCCATCTTCTCGGTGACCTCTCCCAGCATGGCGTTCGGAAGCGCTATGCTCAGCGGGCCCACCAGCATGTCCACCTTGTCGGCGTTCCAGACGATAGCATTTTCGCCGGTGGCTCCCTTGTTCGCACGGGACTTCATCATTGCGGTTGTCGCCGCGGCGTTCGTACCGAGGGCGATCACCTCGACCGTGTCCGCGAATTCCTCTTTCAGGCGCTTGACCACGAGGCTGCCGATGCCGCCTCCCTGGCCGTCTATTACCGCGATCTTCAGCATAGTTAAGTATAGAAAGATGAACAGATAAGAGTCAAAAGAATAGTACGGGAATTTCAGGCTGCGGCCAGGACCTTTACCACGACCTTGTGGATCCGCCCCGGCGAGATCAGCGGCATGTGCGCGTCTTCCGGAAAGAAGATCGCAAACGCTCCGGCTTCAACCGATAGCCAGGCATCCGGCTTGTCCACGAAGAACTG
>VEOY01000123.1 GCA_012026685.1 Nitrospirota bacterium | reverse complement strand
TATAGTTCACCACCGTTTTACCGAGATCTTTTTCCGCTATCCATACCGCGATCCTCTCTTGGGCTTCCCCGCTCTCCATGCCGGTAAAAGGTCCTGAATACTCAAGAAAGCCTTCATCTTCGTATGCCTGCTGCAGGGGCAATCCCTGTGGTTGCCCGCTCTCCTCGGGCAGGGCAGGCCCGGCCCCTGCAGGTCTTATGACCTCCCTGACCGGCAGGCCATATTTTTGTGCGAACTCAAAGTCACGCTGATCAAGTGCGGGCACAGACATGATGGCGCCCGTCCCGTACTCCATCAGGACAAAGTTCGCGATATAGATGGGGATCTTCTCATTGTTAACCGGATTGACCGCATACCTGCCAGTGAACAGACCGACCTTTTCGTCTATCTTACCGTAGTGCGCAGTCACATGCTCGAGCCCTTTCCTGTCCGTGCCGAGCAGTTCTGCAAGCGGGTGGCCGGGTGAAAGGCAGAGGAAGGTGGCCCCGAAAAGCGTATCGGGCCGCGTTGTGAAGATCCTGATCGTAAGGTCCGAGCTGTCCACCCGGAAGTCGACCTCAGCGCCGTGGCTCTTGCCGATCCAGTTCTTCTGCATCACAACGACCTTCTCGGGCCAGCCCGTAAGCGTGTCAGAGGCGGTGAGAAGCTCTTCGGCATATGCCGTGATCCTCAGGAACCATTGCTCAAGTTCCTTCTGGATTACCACGCTGTCGCAGCGCCAGCACTTCGTGTCGATCACCTGCTCGTTCGCCAGGACCGTCGTGCAGGAAGGACACCAGTTCACGAACGACGATTTCCTATAAGCAAGCCCCTTCTCCATCATCCGGATGAAGAACCATTGGTTCCAGCGGTAATAGTCAGGGTTGCAGGTGGTCACTTCCCTGTCCCAGTCATAGCTGAGGCCAAGCTTCTTCAGCTGGCTCTTCATATACCGGATATTGTCATACGTCCATGCCGAGGGGTGAACGCCATGCTTGATAGCAGCATTTTCGGCCGGCATGCCGAACGAATCCCACCCCATGGGATGGAGAACATTATAGCCCTGCATGCGTTTATACCGGGCTATCACATCGCCGATCGCATAGTTGCGGACATGCCCCATATGGATCTTTCCGGACGGATACGGGAACATCTCAAGGCAGTAAAACTTCTTCCGGGCAGCATCGCTGCCTGCCCTGAACAGGCCCTGCTCCTCCCAGTAGTTCTGCCATTTGGGCTCAACGGTTTTCGGATTATAGCGCTCTTCCGGCATCAGTTCTCCATAGAACGGTTCAGATACATTTCGTAAGGAATATACGGGATAATTCCGGTATTATAGCACAGACAGAAGCGATAAAAGCCTGCAGGGAGAGCCCGCGTGAGCGGTACGGCAACGTGTTCCTCCGACAAAGGAACATCAGCGCGTTCAAAAAAAGGAGCAGGACAGTCCCGGAGGGTCGGCACCCCGCTGCCGGATATACCACATCACATCATGGTCAGAAATTGATGCCGAGGTCGGGGAAGAACGTTGTCAACTGGCGCACATTGTTCGTCAGAAGAAGTATGCCGAAGATGATAAGGACCAGGCCGCTGACCATCATGATGATCCGCATATATTTCCTGATCACTGCGGAATACGTCAGGAACGAATTGAACATGAGGGACGAGAGAAAAAAAGGAACAGCCAGACCGAGGGAATAGACCGCGAGCAGTTTGAACCCGTACACCGCGGATCCTTTGGAACTCGCATAAACCAGAATGGTACCAAGGATCGGACCGATACAGGGCGTCCATGCAGCGGCAAAGGTCATACCCACAAAAAAAGTGCCGACATACCCCGCAGGTTTTCCTCTCAAATGAAATTTTCGTTCCCTCGTGAGAAAGTCCAGCCTTATGATGCCGGAAACAAACAACCCGAAGAAAATGACCAGCACGCCGCCGATGTTGCGTATCCAGTCCTGATACTGGAAGAGAAATCTGCCGACCACGGATGAAGATGCCCCGAGTGCGATAAAGATCAGGGAAAAACCGGCAATGAACGCAAGGGAGTTCGTAATGGTGAGGAATTGGATCCTCTTTCTGTCGGCCCCTTCTTTGAGGTCCTCGAACGAAACACCGGTTATGAATGATACATAGGAAGGGACCAGAGGAAGTACGCAGGGAGAAAGGAAGGAGAGGACCCCGGCAAGAAACGAAAGGGAAAACGAGACGTCTTTCATGTTCAGAGTCCTTCGCCCGCAGCACATTCATCCGTACTGCCTTTGATCTTCTCTACGGCATGGCCAAGGACGTCCATTATGGCCTCAAGTCCTTCCTTTACCGCTTTGGGGCTTCCCGGGAGGTTGACGATAAGGGTTTGCCCCCTGACACCCGCTACCGCCCTCGAAAGCATCGCCCTCTTCGTTTTTCTGAGGCCTTCCATTCTCATCGCCTCTGCTATACCCGGGATTTCCCTGTCGATCACCTCGAGCGTCGCATCGGGCGTCACGTCGCGGGGGGAAAGACCGGTCCCTCCTGTTGTGATGATCAGGTCTACACGGTTACTGTACTCAATAAGTCTGGCTATAATCAATTCCTTCTCATCGGGAATGACCTCGCAATGAAGGACCTCCGCAGGGATCCTTCCGAGCAGTTCCCGGACCAGCGGACCGCCGAGGTCTTCCCGCTCTCCGCGGGCGCCTTTATCGCTCAGGGTTATGACCGCTGCGGATATCATGCCTGCCGGTGACCAGTGTCCGTGACCAGCTTCAGAATTTGATAAGAACCGGATACGCCCATTACGCAAGTTACCGATGTTTTCCATTTCCCTCGCCGGTCTTTCAGGGTTATACCGTGAATTCTCTTTAAACCCTCAGGACCTTCGACACCGTTTATCTTTTTCATGATGCGCTTCTCTGCCTCTGATCACTTACCGCACGACCGGCACTGGCACTAATTACTGACACTGATCGGATCTCCTTTTCTTATTTTGCCGCCGCACATTACTTTGATGAATATGCCTTCTTTGGGCATGACGCAGTCACCCGCCTGGTAATAGATCGCGCACCGGGCATGACATTCCTTGCCGATCTGGCTCACCTCTCCGATCATCGCACCTCCTATCCGCAGTCGCGTTCCGACCGGAAGAGAAAGCAGGTCTATGCCTTCGGTGGTGATGTTCTCTGCAAAGTCACCGGGATGGACATCCAGCCCCATGTCCTGCATTTTTTTGATGCTCTCTATCGCCAGGAGGCTTACCTGCCGATGCCATTCCGAGGAGGAATGCGCATCTCCTTCAATGCCGTAATCGGTCCGTA
>VEOY01000144.1 GCA_012026685.1 Nitrospirota bacterium | reverse complement strand
CTTGCCGCAGGTCCCGGCCTGCTGAAAAAGGGCATGGCTGATCTCAGGCTGGCTCTCCCCGTGGCTCTCATTGCATCGTCTTGCGCCATCGTCGGAGCAATGATCGGCCTTGCCCTGCCGGCAAAGGTCGTCAACGTTGCCCTCGGCGGAACCATTCTCGGTATCGTGGCTATTATGCTGATGGCCAAGAAGTCAGAGTTCCCCGATGTTCAGAAGCCTGACAACCTTTCAACCGCCCTGAGGATAAGCGGAGTCTATTATGAACCGTCCCTTGGCGAAAACGTGAACTGGCAGATCCACAGGACCCCGCAGGGACTTGCCACATTCATCATCATCGGCGTCATGGCCGGCATGTTCGGTCTCGGCGCGGGCTGGGCCAATGTCCCTGTCCTTAACCTCATGATGGGCGCACCGCTGAAGGTCTCGGTGGCAACGAGCAAATTCCTGCTCTCGATCACGGACACGTCAGCCGCATGGATCTACGTCAACAACGGCGCAGTGCTCCCGATGATGGTCGTACCGTCTATCATCGGAATCATGCTCGGCTCCATCGTCGGCGTGAAGATTCTCGCAAAGACAAAACCAGCAGCGATCCGGTATATGGTCATCGGGTTGCTGTTATTCGCAGGCCTCAGAGCATTGCTCAAAGGTCTGGCCATCTGGAACTAAGGAGGAAACCATGGCTGACAAATTACAGGCAACAGAAGAACAGCTCGCGTACGCAAAACTTCTCGATAAGGGAATGAAACTCGGACTGCTCATGCTCGTCATCACCTTCACCGTCTATGTGACCGGCATCTTCTCTCCCCATGTACCGGTCAACGACCTGCCGACGTACTGGTCCATGCCGGTCAAGGACTATCTCAAGGCGACCGGCATCCACGCCGGATGGTCATGGCTGGGGATGGTCGGAAAAGGCGATTTTCTCAATTTCATCGGCATCGCATTCCTGTCGGCAGTGACCATTTTCTGTTATATAAGGATCATCCCGATCCTCTTCAGGAAGAAGGACACGGTCTATGCCTTTCTCGCCATCATAGAAGTTCTGGTCCTGGTCCTTGCCGCGTCTGGTATTCTGAAAGGAGGAGGACACTGATATGACAGACACATGCCCCATAGAAACGCTCAGGACCATTCTCGTCGCGACCGATGGTTCGTTGCACAGCGAAAAAGCTCTTCACGAAGCGATCAATCTTGCCAAGTCCTGCGGATCAAAGCTCTACGTCATGAGCGTTGTCGAGGTCAATCCGGAATATGAAGCCCTTGCGCCGCAGATCGTCGAGAAAGCCGATGAGGAAACAAAGGTGTTCCTCGACGCAGCGCAGAAGTGCGCGGAGCGCGAGCAGGTCTCCTGTAACTCTATCGTGCACCGGGGTGAAGACCCCGCCCACTTCATCATTGAAGAAGCTGAAAGGCTGAAGGCCGACATGATCGTTATGGGAAAACATGGAAGGAACCTGATGCTCAGAAAGCTGTTTGTCGGAAGTGTAACAGCGAAGGTCATATCCCATGCACACTGCAAGGTGCTGGTGGTGCCCAATTAGAAAATAGGCGCAGACGGAAACAATAAAAGCCCCGATGAACGGGGCTTTTATTGTTATAATCATGCATTCATGGAGGGGGTCCCATTATGACATCACATATCCTTATCTGCACCGACGGTTCTGAATACAGCGAAGGCGCTGTCCGGGAAGGGCTCATGCTGGCAAAAAGACAGCAGGCAAAGGTGACCGCGCTTATGGTCATAGACTTCAATGCCGAATTCGACGCCCTTGCCCCGAATCTTCTGGAGAAGATGGAAGAAGAGGCTGCAGGGCACGTTCGCAGGGTAAAGACCGAGGCGGAGAAGGAAGGCATTTCCTGCCAGGCAATGGTCGTACGGAGTGAAACGCCCTACCTGAGCATTGCGGAGGAAGCAGCGGCCCGGCATGTTAACCTTATTGTCATGGGAAGAAGAGGCAAGACCGGCCTGAAGCGGCTTCTTATCGGGAGCGTTGCCAAGCGGACCATCGGTCACGCGCCCTGCAATGTCCTTGTGATACCGCGCAAGGCCCATCTTACGTGCAGGACCATGGTCGTCGCGACCGATGGTTCCAAATTCAGCGAGATCGCGGCAGCAGAGGCGGTCACCATGGCAAAAGCATGCGGGGCACGACTCGTCGTTGTCACCGCGGTCCACGCAGAGTCGACAGCTCCTCTTGATATCGTGAGCTCGAACATGCAGAAAGACATGATAGCCGGCAAGGAGATGTCAGCTGCCGAAAACAGTGTGAGGTTCGTCAAAGAGCTCGCGGAGAAAGAGAACGTTGCCGTGTCAACGCTCATCTATGCAGGAAGCCCTGCCGATGTGATCATCCACGCGTCAGAGGAGAAAAAAGCTGACCTCATTGTCGTGGGCAGCCATGGAAGGACCGGCATAGACCGCCTGCTCCTGGGCAGTGTTGCCGAGAGGGTCATCGGAACCGCTGACTGCGCAACGCTGGTCGTAAAGGCACGCTGACTTTTTTTATATGAACAGACCGGACGGGCGCGCTTCTTTGGCTCCACCTTTCCTGGAGCGAGAAAGATTAGGTGGACGGGGTCCGGGGCAGAGCCCCGACGATAAGACTATGAATCTCGTTTGTCCAATTCTGCTGCGGTAACAGGTTTACACTGCAACACTTCGTTTCCTGATCACATACATACCGTCGCGAATGGTGAGAAACAATTTTTCGGCACGACTGTCCGTTTTCACCAGTTCATTAAAATCTGCCACGGCCCTGCTGTCGTCGTCCTTCGGGTCAAATACTCTGCCATACCAGAGGGCATTATCAGCAAGTATAAGCCCGCCCGGTCGTACTATCCGCATTGACTCCTGGTAGTAGGCGCTATAGTTCTGTTTGTCAGCATCGATAAAAATCAGATCGGTCTTTTCATCCGGCAGGGTCTTCAGTATTTCCTGCGCGTCGCCCACGCGCAGGATGATCCTGGAGCCGCTCGGACTCCGGTTGAAGAAACCCTGAGCAATAGCGGCATGCTCCCTGTTATGCTCTATGGTCAGAATTTCACCGCCATCCGGCAGGACCTCGGCCATGGCAAGGGCTGAGTAGCCGGTGAAGGTGCCTATGTCGACGATCTGCCTGGCCCCGGCGAGGCGGGAAATGAGCTGCAGAAAACGTCCTTCGACACGCCCGGTGAGCATGCTGGGAAATGGCGTCCCGGTGAGGGTAAAGTGTTCGATCTCTTCGAGCAGCTCTGACATGGGCGTTGTATGGTCAGCAGCATACGCTTCAGCCTCTTTGGCCACCATGTCCATGTACGAATAAATGTGTGCAGCATCATCAGATTGACTGTCAGAACGCATCGATCACTTCACCGTTCATCGTACCTTCGAAGGCTTTCACATAGGCACGCGCAACCACCTCTACCGAAGTTCCTGCCGATGGGTCCATGCCGAAGGCTCTGAGCGTATCTGTTACCCAATTCGGGCTTACGATATTTATGCGAATATTGCGCGGCATTTCAAGCGCAGCCGCACGACCGAAGCCCTCAAGGGCCGAGTTGACCAGACTGATCGCGGAAGAGCCCTTCATCGGCCTGCGGCTCAATATGCCGCTCGTCAGTGTAAATGAACCATTATCATTAATGTGTTGAATGCCCAAACGCACAAGGTTCACCTGGCCCATCAGCTTATTGTCCATGCCAAGCGCAAAGTCTGCGTCCGTAAGTGCGTCCATGGAACCGAACTTCGCAAGGCCCGCCGCACTGATGACGGCATCGACCGGTCCGGTCGCCGAGAACATCTTTGTGATGGATGCCTTGTCCGCAATATCTACCTTTATCACGGATTTACTGAAACTGACCGGGATCACCTCGTGGCGGTTCCCGATCGCCTGGACCACAGCCCTGCCTATTGTTCCCGTTGCACCGATGACAATGACCTTCATGGCAGAATCCTCCCGGGTGATGAAATAGGTACAGAAAAAAATTACCGCGCTGCGTTACTTACAGTATAGCACTGCGAAGACGGCTCAAGAAGAGAGACAAGGGGCTAATGCTTGAGCAATAGCCTCGCGATTTTTTGCAAGCTTCTCGCGCTATAAGGGTTTCTGCCCCCATTCGGATCTCACCGCGTAGTTCATGCACCTTGTGAACATCCCGAAGTCAAAGTCAGGACACTCTATGTCTTTCTGCTCAAGGACTTCCCTGGCCTTCCGGTCCTCGAATATGCGGTCATCCATCATGTAGGGCCGGTAAGCTTCAATGTAATGGTCAAAGAGTATTTCGAGACTGTTTCTTTGGGAGGAAACCAATGTCCCCGGACGAACGGTCTCTATCCCGTCGACATGGAAAAACCTCCGGGTGTAATCCACCAATTCCCGAACAGGAGTGAGCTTTTGGTTTACAATGTGGAACAAGCCCCCATCGAGACAGGTGTCCATGATCTCCAGAAAGGCAGCCACCAGGTAGTCGATCGGTATCAGGTTTATACCGCCCTCTTCTTCCGCTTCTATGCGGATAGGAAGGTGAACAGTCCCGTTAGCGTCCATTCTCACACCCATCTGCCCGGCCCTTTTGCCGCCCTTTTCCTTTATGTCATTTTCATAAAGATTCCTGAAAAAAAGGACCGTTCTTATGGGATAGTAGAGTGCGTTGAACAGAAGGGTCCTCCCCGTTCTCGAGTCTCCACACACTATGGATGGCCGGTATATATTGAGTCTGATCCCCTGATCGTGACATAGGTGTGAGATCATCCGTTCGCCACGATATTTTGTTTCTTCGTAAACATTGGTGAAGGTCGCGGTTTCGATCTGCTCCTCCCTGCAAAGACCATGTCTTCTGCCTGCCGCATATGCAGTGCTCATGTGATGGAAGAAGCAGCACCTGCTTTTGCCGGCAAAATCCAGCACATTCCTGAGGCCATCTATATTGGCCGTTTCGATCTCTCTCCTTTTCCTTTCAGAGAAAGAAGTGTTTGATGCACAGTGGATCATCTCGTCGGTCTGGCCGGCCAGGGAGTCGTACAAACTCTTGTCCAGCCCGAAGCCCGGCCGATCCAAGTAAGCTTCGAGCACCTGAAGCTGCGCGGCTTTCGTTGGACCCAGGCCCAGCCACTTGAACAACCGGTCTATTCT
>VEOY01000148.1 GCA_012026685.1 Nitrospirota bacterium | reverse complement strand
GGCCGGACCGATCACGCAACAGCAGCGAACTTGACAAGATATGCCGCACAGGTAAAAATAGGGAACGATTATTTCAGCGGAATGTTGTCAATCAACCTGGCAATCACCCCCTGTCACGGAAAAACAACGAAGAGATGAACTATGGATAAAAACAGGAACATTAAATGGCACAAAGCAAAGGTAACGAAGAAGGACCGGTGGATGCAGAACGCCCACAGGTCAGCGCTCATATGGATTACCGGCCTTTCGGCATCGGGCAAATCCACGATTGCGACCGAGCTCGAACGCAGTCTTTTCGTGGACAAGATCAATACCTTCGTGCTGGACGGCGACAATGTGCGTCATGGCCTCTGCAAAGACCTCGGCTTCAGTGCGGAGAGCAGGAAGGAAAACCTGAGGCGGGTCGGCGAGGTGGCGAAGCTCCTTGTTGATGCCGGGGTGCTCACGATCGCTGCCTTCATCTCACCGTATGCAGCTGACCGCGACAGCATACGGTCCCTTTTCGGCGCTGACGAGGAAGAATTCATCGAGGTGTATCTCAAGTGCGACCTGTCGGTCTGCGAGCAGCGGGATCCCAAGGGCCTCTACAAAAAGGCCCGCGCCGGAGAGATACCGCAGTTCACCGGCATCTCCGACCCCTACGATGAGCCGGCAGCTCCCGAGATCATCATCGAGACGGACAGACTCTCGGTCCCGGACAGCGTCGACATAATCATCAGCCACCTCAAGGCACGGAAGATCATCTGATCGCTGATGCAGGCGTTTCTCATCGAAAGACTCCACCCGCTTATCCCCGGCCTGCTCCGCATCTCCCGGGACGCCGGGGCAGCCATCCTCGATGTCTACGATTCCGACTTTGCTGTTGAGCACAAGGATGACAAGAGCCCGCTGACACTCGCCGACAGGCGGTCTCATGAAGTGATCGTCACTGGCCTCTCAGAACTTGGAGGCATGGATATACCTGTCCTGAGCGAGGAAGGCAAAAACATACCCTTTGAAGAACGCAGGGCATGGGAGTTCTTCTGGCTGGTTGACCCTCTTGACGGGACCAAGGAGTTTATCAAGAGAAACGGCGAGTTCACGGTGAACATCGCGCTGATCCATCGGGGCCGGACGGTACTCGGCGTGATCTATATACCGGTCAAGGGACTTTTCTACTTTGGGGCCCAGGGGCTTGGCTCGTTCAGGCTTCCGGCATCGTCGACTGACGACCTCGCGTCCGCCGATACCATTGCCGGCATGGCTGCAAGACTGCCCGACCCTGTTGCCCCGGCTCCCTTCACCGTCGCAGGAAGCCGCTCGCACATGTCTCCGGAGACGGAAGCGTATATCGCGACGCTGAGGGAACGTCATGGCGACATAGCATTTGTCTCTGCCGGGAGTTCGCTGAAGTTCTGCCTTGTCGCTGAAGGCAGGGCGCAGGTCTATCCGCGCTTTGCTCCCACCATGGAATGGGATACCGCAGCAGGGCAGGCTATCGTCGAATGCGCGGGCGGGACGGTGCTCAGGACCGATGCGCCGGTGCCGCTTGAATACAACAAGGAAAATCTCCTGAACCCGTGGTTTGTTGCTTCCGCCGTATACCCGCACGCCTGAGGTTCTGCCGGGCCGACACGGGCAGTTCCTGTCGGTAAAGCCTCCCTGGAATGCTTGACAAAAAATGGCAGGAAAAAGTAACATAATTAATTGATAAATATGAATAATTTCAATTTTGAGGAAGCGTCCTTCTGAAGTCTTTGCCCTTATCCAGGACACGGATCCGCCTCCTCGTCACGTTCTGTTCGAAAGCAGGCGCAAGAATTTACTGTAGCAGCCGGCCAGATAAACGTCGCGTATCCTGACACAGCCCGGATTCCTGTCCGGCAGCCGCGGATAGCGATATTATCGATGCCTGTTGGATGGTAATGACTCCCTCAATCTTTTTCGCAGATTTCCCGGGAAATCTGTTTTTCGCAAGGCTGTCGGGCACAGGAGGATACCCGTGGCGCTCTCGGGTTCATCATATAGCACGGATTTCAGGAACGAAAACTCGGCATACCTCTGTGGGCATGAACGGCGGTAGCCTGTATTTATCGACACATGCGGAGCGGACATAGCGGTGGAAGATCAAACACAGATGAGCAACGAACACGAAATCATCATCGAACCCGGCAAGGGCATGTCGCAGTATTGGCGAGACCTCTGGCATTACCGCGAGCTGTTTTATTTCCTGGCCTGGCGGGACATCCTGGTCAGATACAAGCAGACGGTCATCGGCATTGCCTGGAGTGTTGTACGTCCGCTTTTGACCATGGCTGTTTTTACGATCGTATTCGGCAGGATCGCCAAGCTCCCGTCTGACGGTGTACCCTATCCGATCATGGTATATGCTGCCATGCTGCCCTGGCAGCTCTTCGCAAATTCCCTGTCTGACAGCAGCAACTCCCTTGTATCCAACACGAGCCTGATCACGAAGGTTTATTTCCCCAAGATAGTTATGCCGGCAAGTTCGGTCCTGACGAGCCTGATCGATTTTGCCATTTCTTCCTGTATCCTGGTCCTCTTAATGGTCTGGTATAAATTCGTGCCTGACTGGCGGATAGTCGCAATACCGATATTTCTCTGCCTCGCTTTGGTCACCTCGTTTGGGTTTGGGCTCTGGCTCTCTGCCCTGAACGTAAAATACAGGGACTTCAAGTACATAGTTCCCTTTATTGTCCAACTGGGCCTTTACATTTCACCGGTAGGTTTCAGCAGCTCGATCATCCCCGCTCAATGGAAGTTCATGTATTCGCTCAACCCCATGGTCGGTGTCATAGATGGCTTCAGGTGGGCGATTCTGGGGGGGGATTCGCAATTCTACATCCCTGGTC
>VEOY01000056.1 GCA_012026685.1 Nitrospirota bacterium | reverse complement strand
GTCCTTTTTTGTCTTGACAGTCCGGGGCCTTATAGGTGTTCTGCGTCTTTTTCATTATTTTCTTTGTCGTAATATCTTCTTCAGTTCGAAAATACAAGCCTTGGCATCTCGGACGATTAATTCGTTATCGTGTTTTAATAATGCCTCTATTTTTTGTAGATCAGATATATCACCTATTACAGCAATAACCTGAATTCCACGTCTGACAACATTCGGATAAATTGAGTGCAAAGCGGCTCTCGCAATGGCATGCGCATGACTGATAAAGTCCGGATTGGCACTGGATAACTCTGCAATTATTTCTTTGAGATGTTCGAACCCTATATAACCCGGGGGCTCCTTGCGAGTTCGACTCCACGTAAAAGAGTTACCGTGGGGTCCGCGAAAAAGGAACCAGTCCCAAGTAAGATCGGTTGGATCGCCACCAAGGCGGATGACTTCAGACCTTAACGCCGGGGTTATACTCATTGTTATATATCGTTTGCACAGAACGCCGAGTTGAGCGTAGGCACGAGCCTGCAGAAAGCCGAAGGCTTTCGGTGCAGGAGGAATGCCGATGTTCGAACGACAGGTAAGCGACGCGCGAGTCAGCGCGCGGAGCGTTTTCATCGCAGATGAAATACACGGTCGTGAGTGCGTTCCTTTCGCTCAACTCGGCGTAAGGGTCGCGCGCAACGCGACGCTTACAATTACTCTACCCCGATGGGATTTTCTGAGCCCTTGGGCCGAATAATAGCATACCGTCCCGAGCTTGTGAATAAAAAGTTAATTAAAACAAAGGGTCTTCGCTTCTTTAAATGATATTTGCTGATATTACGGACTAAAAGCCATCATGGTAAAACACAGGGTAATTGTCACTGATGCCTTAGAGAGGGAGCAGAAGCAGTGATAATGACAGTCGTTTGACAATGTTATAAGGAAAATGCCCTGCATTTTGTCATTTGTTCATCTGCCCCATTTTGTCAAGGCAACTCTGCAGGGCGGCCAGCATGTCGTTCGATAATTTCTCAATAGTATCCATCCGGTGCATTGCCTTAAGCAAAAGATCGTGCAGGTCATCTTCGGTAACGGAGGCATCCATGAGCTCCAGCGTGCCCTTTACGGCCAATATGTTCTCGCTGAACTGATGTGCTATTTCATCAAGCTTATAGTTTCTCTCTGTCATCTCTTCCCTCCCTGCTTATGGGCTTTATCACATTATAAATAAGTTCCGTGCAGATTTTTATGATTTATTGTGATTCAGATCACCCGACATACGGGGAAAGGGTGGTATAAAGAAGGTAACTCATCCATTCACCTCCTTATTTCGACGGCCCCGAAAGGGGCCCCTCCATCTTTCCCTTGTTCAGCCAGCCGTGTCCGCCGTGTGCGATCAGCTCATCGGGAACGGCGAAATTGCGAGCGAGCCGGCGCGGTCTGCAGATTTCTTGCTTTTTTGTGATCTGGATCACCGGCCATGCGGGAAGACCATGGTATAAAGAAAGTAACTCATCTATTCACCTCCTTTTTCGACGGCCCCGAAAGGGGCCCCTCCATCTTTCCTCCGGGACGTCCTGTCCCGTCAGTTTTGCGCGATCACTCACTAGGACATACTGAGACCGGCAAGTCCGGGCAGCAGTTTTGCCAGTCCGCCGGAGATGAATTCGATCGCGATCGCAGCCAACAGCAGTCCCATGATGCGGACAGCGATATTGATGCCCGTTCTGCTCATCACCCTGCTGATGGGGTTGGCTGTCTTCAGTGACAGCCAGGTCACGAGCGCGACGAGGAGACTGCTCAGGATGATCATGCCGAGGTGCACGGGCTGGAAAGAGACGTCGGCATAAATGATGACCGTGGATATGGCGCCCGGTCCTGCCAGAAGCGGCATGGCGATCGGCACAACGGCGATGCTTTCCTTTTCCTCTGCTTCCGCGGCCTCTTCGAGCGTCTGGTTGCTGTGCTTGTGCCGTGCCTGCATCATGGAGATCGCCATCAGCAGCAGCAGGATGCCGCCTCCGACCTTGAATGAATCGATACTCACACCGAAGAACAAAAGGAGAGGTTTGCCGATCAGCGTGGCAGCCACCAGCACGACCCCAACGGTCACGCTCGCGGTCCTCGCTGTCTGTTTCCGCTCGTCTTCCTTCATCCCTTCGGTCAGACTGACAAATATGGGGATGATGCCGAGCGGATTGACGATCGCAAGCAGAGCGGTGAATATCTTGATATAACCGGTCCATTCGATCATGTCATATTCCTCATGATCCCGACCCTCTCGGGCAGGTCATCCTGAAATCTCCTTTACCCGTCCTATCTCGCCTGTTTCGAGCCTGACCTTGATGCCGTGAGGATGCGACGGCGACTTCGTCAATATATCTTTGACAACGCCTTCCGTCAGCTTGCCGGCCCGCTGGTCCTTCTTCAGTACGACAGAAACACGTGATCCCGGCCTGATGTCCGAGCGCCTTGTCCCGTCCATGCGTTACCCCCTGTTCGCCGGATATTCAGGATATTCGTGGTCATGAAAAGGGCCATGCGGCAAAGTCAGCCTTTGACCGAGATCGAATATCCTCGAGAAGATACGGTATCTCCAAAATGCTTGCGTTCCTCGTGCCGTGCTTCACAAATCTCTTTCCTTGTGGTTGTCATTCCAGCTTGCCTGAAATCTTTCAGAAGGATTGCGGACAAGCCGCAATGACGCCTATCCTCGCGATTCTGCATTATTTATATAGAGAAACGCTGGACGTACTCACTATAC